>JASIGD010000030.1 GCA_030045295.1 Streptosporangiaceae bacterium | reverse complement strand
GACTCCAGCCGGCCGCCGGGGGTGTGTCCCCACATCTGGGCGCCGAGCCGGCCGGGGTCCAGGCCGAGCGCGCGCACCCGAGAGCTTACGAATACGTTGGTCACCGGGTCGCGATCGCAGATGGCAAGGACCGCGTCGCGGTCCCGCTCATCGAGAAGCCGCACCGACGCAGACCACGGCGGCTTTACCCGCAACATGACGCCAGCCTACACGGGCGGTATCGGCAGGGGCCGGTCAAGCGAGTCAGCCGGCGGGGTTCGTCGGCGTCGGATCCGGCGTGGCCGGGCAGGTGGCGTTGACCAGCCCGGGGGCCTGCGGCAGGGCCCCGGTGGCGAGATAGGCGTTCACGTAGCCCTGCACGCAGGAGTTCGGCGGATCCTCGAGCGACTGCCCGTGGTTGCCGCCGCCCTCGACCACGACCATCCGCGCCGACGGCAGCAGCCTGTGCGCGTCCTGCGCGCCGGCGTACGGGGTCGCGGGGTCCAGCGTGCCCTGCAGCATCAAGATGCCGGGCAGACCGGCGCCTTTGATCTGCAGTGGCTCGGCCGGCCCGGTGACCGGCCAGAACGCGCACGCGGCGTTGAACCAGGTGTTACCCCACGCGTAGAACGGAGCCGTCTTGTAGATCATCTCGGTGTCCGACGTCCAGTAGGCCCAGCTGCGCGGCCAGCCGGCGTCCGAGCATTCCACCGCGTTGTAGACGGCGAACTCGTTGTCGCTGGTTTCCCCCCACTGTTCGTATTCGAAGACCAGGTCGCCGGTCTGCCCTGAGTTCAGGTACGACGAGAGCGCCTGGGCCAGGCCCGGCCAGAGCTCTTCGAGATAGCCGCTTTGCACGAAGGTGTCATCCAGCTCGTCGGGCCCGATCAGATCGTTGATCGGCTGCGCCAGCAACTGATTCCTGGCCCGGTTGTAAGCGGCTTGCACCTGGGCGGCGGTGCTGCCCAGGTGGTACGTGTCGTCGTATTTGGCGACCCAGGCGAAGAACGCGTCGATACGGCCCTGGAAGGCGTAGTCCTGGTCGACGTTGTCGGTGTACCACACCCCGGTGGGATCGACGGTGCTGTCCAGGACCATGCGACGGACCCGTCCCGGAAACAGCGTGGCGTAGACCTGGGCGACGTAGGTATCCCAGGAAAACGCGTACAAGCTGATCTTCGACACACCGAACGCCGCGCGGATGGAGTCCAGGTCGCGGGCCACGTCCTCGGTGGTCATGTAGGGCAGCATCCAGCCGAACTTCTGCTCGCAGCTGTCGGCGTAGGTTTTCGCCCGGGATTCCAGAACCTGCTCGGCCGCGGCGTTCGCCGGGACGTAGTTCGGGCGCGCGGTGGCGAAGAAGCTCGGGTCGCAGCTCAGCGCCGGCACCGACGATCCGACGCCGCGCGGGTCGAAGCCGACGATGTCGTAGTCCCGGGCTACGCCCTGGTTGAGCCCCTGCGCCAGCAGCGGCGCCCACGGCAGCCCGCTGGCGCCGGGACCTCCCGGATTGATCAGCAAGACCCCCTGCTGCTGGCTCAGCGGTGCGGTGGCGGGCACCATGTCGAGGGCGAGGCTGACATGCCTGCCGGCGGGGTCGGCGTAGTTGAGCGGGACGCTCAGCAAGGTGCAGTCGTGCACGCCCTGCCGGGCCAGCTGGGCCGGGCAGGAGTGCCAGTCCAGCGTGCTGTGCGTCGGGACGAAGGACCCGGCGCCCTGGGTGCTTCCCGCGGCCGGACCTGGCGGCGTGGTGGTGGCCGCCGAACCGGGCTGCGCGGCCGGGGGGCTGGACGAGGTGCAGGCGGTGACCCCGAGCAACGCGGCCGCGCCGACGATCAGGGACGCCGCGCCGGCCCGACGGCTCCGGGTTGTCCGCGCACCGGGGCGGAGCATCCACATGCCCCCTATGATGCTCGATGCAGCCGGATGCTCCGGCGGTTATCGAGTCCTTGATCAATCGGGATCAACCGGGCCTGCGTCCCGGGACCGGCCCGGCCTACCCGGTTGACGCCCGGCCCTGCCCGCCTAACCTCGCAGGTCACCTCAGGCCCGTTTGCTTTCCCACGTCGCGAAAATCCCATACGTTTCCCACATCCATCACCGGAACCGAACACCGGCAGTGGACGTCTGACTGGGGACGGATGGCGCGACTGAGGGCCACCGCACGGGTCCCGTGCCATCCCCCGGTGAAGGAGGGGAGCACGGATGCTAGCCAGACACCGCCAGTCGCTCATCCTGCAGGCGGTCAGGAGCGATGGCAGCGCACGGGTCAGCGATCTCACCCAGCGGCTCGGCGTTTCGGACATGACGATCCGCAGGGACCTTGAGGTACTCGCCAGGGATGGCCTGGTGGAGAAGGTCCACGGCGGCGCGGTCCTGCCGGGGACGCCCGCGAGCCACGAGCCGAGCTTCGAGGCCAAGCTCGTGCTCGAACGGCCGGAGAAGACCGCGATCGCCCGAGCGGCGGCGAGCATGGTCACGCCCGGCACGGCGGTCGCGCTGGCCGCCGGGACCACCACGTTTGCGCTGGCCCAGTTCCTGCTCGACGTGCCCGGGCTCACCATCGTGACCAACTCGCTGCGCGTGACGTCCGTGTTCAGCGGGACGCGAGGGGTGGACGGCGTGGCCGACTCCGTCGTGCTGACCGGCGGCGTCCGGACTCCCTCGGACGCGCTGGTCGGCCCGGTCGCGGACCTGACGATCCGCTCGCTCCACTTCGACCTGCTCTTCCTCGGCTGTCACGGCTTCGACGTCGACGCCGGGCTCACCACGCCCAACCTCGCGGAGGCGGAGACGAACCGGACCTTCATCCGGGTCGCGCGGCGCGTCGTCGTGCTGGCCGACCACACCAAGTGGGGCCTGGTCAGCCTGAGCTCGTTCGCGCGCCTGAACGAGATAGACGTGCTCATCACCGATGACATGCTGCCCGCGGACGCCCGGGCCCAGGTGGCGGACCAGGTCGGCGAGGTCGTCTACGCCGAGAGCATGGCGGCCAGCCACGCGCACCGGCAGGCCGGGTAGGGCCGGGTCCCAGGTTCTGGCGGCCCGGCGCGGCCGGCGCCCGCGCTCCGGCTGGTGTTCACGTGACTGGTGAGCCGTGCGCCAGGTCATCGTGGACACTAACCCCCGGAAGTACCGGGGTAACTGTCCACGATCTTGCGTGGGGTAAGCGCCTAGTAAGCGGTGACGACCGGGGTGCCCTCTTCGCCGTCGGCGGCGCCCTGGGCGGCCAGGCGCATTGCCTCGTCGATCAGCGTCTCGACGATGGCGGACTCCGGCACGGTCGCGATCACCTGGCCGCGGACGAAGATCTGGCCCTTGCCGTTTCCCGAGGCGACGCCCAGGTCCGCCTCGCGGGCCTCGCCGGGACCGTTGACCACGCAGCCCATGACGGCGACGCGCAGCGGAACCTCCAGGCCATCCAGCCCGGCGGTCACCTCCTCGGCGAGCTTGTACACGTCCACCTGGGCGCGGCCGCAGGACGGGCAGGACACGATCTCCAGGCGGCGCTGCCGCATGCCGAGCGATTCCAGGATCGAGATGCCGACCTTAACCTCCTCCACCGGAGGCGCGGACAGGGAAACCCGGATGGTGTCCCCGATGCCCTCGGCCAGCAGGGCGCCAAAGGCCACCGCGGACTTGATCGTCCCCTGGAACGTCGGCCCGGCCTCGGTGACGCCGAGGTGCAGCGGGTAATCGCACTTGCTGGCGAGCAGCCGGTAGGCGTTGATCATCACCACCGGGTCGTGGTGCTTCACCGAGATCTTGATGTCACGGAACCCGTGCTCCTCGAACAGGGAGCACTCCCACAGCGCCGACTCGACCAGCGCCTCCGGGGTCGCCTTGCCGTACTTGGCCAGCAGCCGCTTGTCCAGCGAGCCGGCGTTGACGCCGATCCTGATCGGCGTCCCGGTGTCCGACGCCGCGCGCGCGATCTCGGCGACCTTGTCGTCGAACTGCTTGATGTTGCCGGGGTTCACGCGGACCGCCGCGCAGCCGGCGTCGATCGCCGCGAACACGTACTTCGGCTGGAAGTGGATATCGGCGATCACCGGGATCTGCGATTTCCTCGCGATGGCGGGCAGCGCCTCGGCGTCATCCTGCGACGGGACCGCGACCCGGACGATCTGGCACCCGGAGGCGGTCAGCTCGGCGATCTGCTGCAGCGTGGCGTTCACGTCAGCGGTCAGCGTCGTCGTCATCGACTGGACCGACACGGGCGCTCCTCCGCCCACCGGCACCGAGCCCACCATGATCTGGCGGGACGTCCTGCGTTCGGCGAGCGGCGCCGAAGGCACCGCGGGCATGCCGAGGTCAGTACTCATGGCCCCTATCCGGTTATCTCAGCCACATCCCGAATCCCGTTACCCGGCCATTGTTCCATCAAGCGAGGACGGCGCGGGGACAGACGCTGACGGATGCGTCGGGTATCGGTCAGTCGGGCTCGGCGGTCGGTCCAGTTCATCCCGGTCGCGGTCACCCGCCGCCGATCGTGACCGGGTTGACGATGTTGGCCAGGATCACGATGACCCCGAAGAACATGATGATCATGAAGAGGCTGAAGCTCACAGGCAGCAGCTTGGTCATGTCCACCAGGCCGGGATCGGGTTTGCCGCGCAGCCGCGCGAGCCAGGCCCGCATCCGCTCCCAGATCACCGCGGCGATGTGACCGCCATCCAGCGGCAGCAGCGGCAGCAGGTTGAACAAGCCGACGAAGATGTTCAGCGAGGCAATCAGCAGCAAGACCAAGCTCACCTTGTACTGCCAGCCCAGGTCGGCTGAGACCGCGGACCCGGTGAGCTCGGCCGCGCCCACCACGCCGATGACCTGGTCGCCGGACGTCGATGACTTGTTCTTGGCGAACAGCTTGGGGATCTCGCCGGGCAGGCTGGCCACCGCCCCGGCCGACCCGGCCACGATCTGCCCGAAGGTCGATCCCGCGTACTGGACCGCGCCCAGCGGGCTGGCCACCTGGAACACCTCGGTGGGAGCGATGCCCAGATAGGCGCCGCCGCGGCCGGGCACGCCGGCCAGCGTGGTGTGCAGCGTCCTCAGCTGGCCGTCGCGCCGGACGGTGATCGTGGCCGGGGACCCGGCCGGCGCGCTGCGGATCGCGTTGCTGAGCTCGGTCCAGTTGCTCACCGGCTTGCCGTCGAACGCGGTCACCGTGTCGCCGACCTGCAGCCCGGCCTGCTTGGCCGGGGAGACCTTGTCCGAGGGAGCGCAGGTGCCGTTGTCGTAGGCGGTGAGGCTGGCGGGCACGCAGGAGCTGATCGTGCCGAGCTGGGTGACGTTGTCGCTCGCGATGCCGACGCCGAGGGCCAGCCCGGCGATCAGCACGAAGGCCAGCAGGAAGTGCATGAACGAGCCGGCGGCCAGGACGCTGATCCGCTGCCAGGCCGGGTGGCGCCGGAACGACCGGGGCTCATCGGCCGGGTCGTCGGGATCGTCGAGCGAGTGCATCCCGACGATCTTGACGAAGCCGCCGAGGGGCAGGGCCTTGATCCCGTACTCGGTCTCACCCCGCCGGGTGGACCACAGCGTCGGCCCGAAGCCGACGAAGTACTGGGTGACCTTCATGCCGAACTTCTTGGCCAGCACGAAGTGCCCGGTCTCGTGCAGCATGACGGAAAAGAGCAGGGCGATCAGGAAGATGACCCAGCCGATCAGGTCCATCCCGTCGTCCTTCCTA
>JASIGD010000286.1 GCA_030045295.1 Streptosporangiaceae bacterium | reverse complement strand
TGGCCGCGATCGACCCGGCACTGCTCGGCGCGGCCGCGCCGGGCCGGACGCGCAAGCCCGCCGGCCGCCAGCTGCGCCTGCTGTAAACGGGCCGGCCCTGGCCGGGAGCTCAGAGCGGCGGCGATGCGCTCGACCATGTCGGCGAGGATCGGCCGCGGCGTGGCGAAGTTGAACCGGAACGACCCCGCGCCGCCCGCGCCGAACGCCGGGCCGTCCACGACGGTGACGTGCGCGTGGTCGGTGACCAGTTCGCCCGGCGAGCAGGGCAGGTCCAGCGCGGCGCAGTCGACCCAGGCCAGGTAGGTGCCGTCAGGCGGCCGGTAGCGGACCAGCGGCAGGTAGCGGCTTAGCAGGTCAGCGAGGAGGCGGCGGCTGTCATCGAGGTAGCCGAGGACTTCGGTCAGCCACGCGTCGCCGTGCCGGAACGCGGCGATGTTCGCGACGACGCCCGGATTGCTCGCACCGCGCGTGGCGAAGAATCCCATCTGATCCCAGCGCTCGCGGTCGGGCTCGTTGGTGAGGATCACCTCGGCGCACTTGAGGCCGGCCAGGTTCCAGGCCTTCGAGGCGGACGTGGCCGTCAAGGTGTGCGCCGCGGCGGCGTCGGACGTGGACGCGTAGGGAACGTGGCGCATGCCCGGGTAGACGAGCGGACCGTGGATCTCGTCGGCGAAAACCCGGCCGCCGTGCCGTTCGACCACCTCGGTCAGCTGGGCCATCTCGCCCGGGACGAAGACCCGCCCCAGCGGGTTGTACGGATTGCAAAAGATGAGCAGATGCCCCCCGGCCCGGAACGCATCTTCGATCGCGTCCAGGTCGAAGGTGAACAAGCCGTCGGCGTCGAGCATCCGGACCTGGATGATCTCGCGGCCGAGGAAGCCTGGCACGGTGAGGAACGGCATGTACGCCGGGGTCGGCAAGATGACCGGCGAGCCCGGCCGCGAGAAGTGCGTGATGGCAAGCTCGAGCGCCTTGAGCACGTCCGGGACGTTGCGGACCAGCGCGGGATCGACGGCCCAGCCGTAACCGCGCTGCTGGTATTCCGCGCAGGCCTCGGCCAGCTCGTGGGCCAGGGGCGGCGGGAGGTAGCCGAAGTTCGCGTCGGCAGACAGCCCCGCGAGCGCGTCGAGGATCGGCGGCGCGGCGCCGAAGTCCATCTCCGCCACGGCGGCGCCGAACCCGTCCGGGCCCGGCGCCACCCATTTGAAGCTGCCGCGAGCGCGGAGCGTCGCCACGCTCGTGGTATCGATCGCCTGCCTGAGAGTTCGGGGCACACCGTCATCCTCCACCGAGAAGCTGGCCGAGGGCGAGGTGATGCCGGGCCGGGGTAGTCACCGCGCCACGCGTCATGACCGGCGGCAAGACGGGACCGACAGCGGCCGCTTCGACGTCAGCGCCCCCGGCGCTCCGTTCGCCTCCGGCGACCACGCCGTCAATCTCCGGTTGCTGGCCGAGGCGACCAACCGTCGCCGCGCCGAGCAGGCTCGGCTTCCGGGATCGAGCCGGAGGGCGGCAGGACGGGCACCCGGACCGGCCGGGCTTGCGGGTAGATCAGTCCCGTGCCGGTGTTGAGCACGACCACTTCGTCCGCTCCGGACAGCCAGCCGGACTCGCGCAGCTGCCGCACGGCAGCAAAGCAAGCGGCGCCTTCGGGGCAGATGAAGCTGCCCTGCAGGCTCGCCACCTCACGCTGCGCGGCGAGCAGCGTCTCGTCCGTCACCGCCACCGCGGTCCCGCCGGTGGCGTAGAGCGCGTCCAGGATGAGGAAGTCGCCCAGCGCCTTGGGCACGGTCAGGCCGAACGCCACCGTCCTCGCGTCCGGCCACGGCTCGCTCTGCCGGGCGCCAGCTTCGAAGGCCCGCACGATCGGCGCGCAGCCAGCCGCCTGGACGGCGACGAGCCGCGGCAACGCGCCGGACACCCAGCCGAGCTCGAGCAGTTCGCACAGCGCCTTATGGAGGCCGATGATGCCTACGCCCCCTCCGGTGGGGTACACGATCACGTCCGGCATCCGCCAGCCGAGCTGCTCGGCGATCTCCAGGCCCATCGTCTTCTTGCCCTCGACCCGGTACGGCTCCTTGAGCGTCGATACGTCCTGGTAGCCGGGACGCCGTTCCAGCGCATCGGCCACGAGTCGGCCGGCGTCGCCGATCAGCCCGTCCACCAGGTACAGCTCAGCCCCGGCGGCCGCGCATTCGGCGCGAGTGATCGCCGGGGCGCCGGCGGGCATCACGATCAGGCTCCGCATCCCCGCCCGGGCCGCGTACAGCGACCAGGCCGCCCCGGCGTTGCCGTTGGTCGGCATGGCGATCGCGGCGGCGCCGAGCTCGGCGGCCCGCGACACGCCCACCGCGGCACCGCGCGCCTTGAACGTGCCGGTGGGGAGGAGGCCCTCGTCCTTCATCAGCAGGTTCGGCACGCCCAGCGCCTGGCCCAGCCTCGGCATGCCCAGCAGCGGCGTCACGCCCTCGCCCAGGCTCACCACGTTCCCGGGCCGGCGGACCGGCAGCAGCTCGTGGTAGCGCCACAGGTCGGCGGGCCTGCCCGCGATGTCGCGCGGCGATGCCTGGCTGGCCACCCGGTGCAGGTCGTACCTGGCCAGCAGCGGGGACCCGCACGAGCAGGTGCCCTGCGTCTGGTCGGCCTCGTGACGGGCGGCGCAGCGCGGGCAGTCGAGATGAGACAGGGCGGAGTACGGCATAGGCACGGTGTCTACGATCTGGCTTCGCGTGTCAGTATGGCGGCATGCCGGATGCGCGCGCGGGGCGGCCCGCTACTGCTGAAGATCTCGTGGACGTCGCGAAGCTGGTCACCGCGTACTACGCGGTGCGCCCCGATCCGGGCGATGCCGCGCAGCGCGTGTCGTTCGGCACGTCCGGTCATCGCGGATCGGCGTTCGCCGCGACGTTCAACGAGGACCATATCCTGGCCACCACCCAGGCCATCTGCGAGTACCGGGCCGGCCAGGGCATCGACGGGCCGCTGTACCTGGGCGCCGACACGCACGCGCTGTCCGAGCCGGCCCAGGTCAGCGCGCTGGAGGTGCTGGCCGCCAACGGCGTGCGGGTGATGGTCGACGCCCGCGGCGGGTACACGCCGACCCCGGCGGTGTCCCGGGCGATCCTGGCGCACAACGCGACCGGGCCCGCCCGCGCCGACGGGATCGTGGTCACGCCCTCGCACAACCCGCCTTCGGACGGCGGCTTCAAGTACAACCCGCCCGACGGCGGACCCGCGGGCACCGACATCACCGGGCAGATCCAGGACCGTGCGAACGCGCTGCTCACCGACGGCCTGACGGCCGTGCGACGGGTCCCGTACGCCCGGGCGGCCGCGGCCGGTACCACCGGCAAGTTCGACTTCCTCGGCAGCTACGTGGCCGCTCTGGGGCAAGCGGTGGACCTGGCCGCGATCAGGGCGGCGGGGGTGCGCATCGGCGCCGATCCGCTCGGCGGGGCGAGCGTCGCGTACTGGGGCGAGATCGGCGATCGCTACGGCCTGGACCTGACCGTCGTCAACCCGGACGTGGACGAAACGTTCCGGTTCATGACCCTGGACTGGGACGGCAAGATCCGGATGGACTGCTCGTCGCCCTACGCGATGGCCAGCCTGATCGGCCGCCAGCGCGAATTCACGGTCGCGACCGGGAACGACACCGACGCCGACCGGCACGGCATCGTCACGCCCGACGAGGGCCTGCTCAACCCCAACCACTACCTCGCGGTCGCCATCGACTACCTGTACCGACACCGGGACGGCTGGCCGGCCGGGGCGGCCGTCGGGAAGACCCTGGTCAGCTCCTCGATGATCGACCGGGTGACCGACGGCCTGGGCCGGGCGCTGTTCGAGGTCCCGGTCGGGTTCAAATGGTTCGTGCCCGGGCTGCTGGACGGGTCGGTGGCTTTCGGCGGCGAGGAAAGCGCCGGGGCGTCGTTCCTGCAGCGCGACGGTTCGGTCTGGACGACGGACAAGGACGGCATCATCCTCGCCCTGCTGGCTTCCGAGATCACGGCCGTGACCGGCTGCTCGCCGTCGCAGCTCTACCAAGGGCTCGCCGGCCGCTACGGAGCGCCTGTCTACGCCCGCGTCGACACCGCGGCCACCCGGGACCAGAAGGCAGCCCTGGCCCGGCTCTCGCCCGAGCAGGTCGCCGCCAGTGAGCTCGCGGGCGAGAAGATCATCGCGGCGCTGACCACCGCCCCCGGCAACGGCGCCGCGATCGGCGGGCTCAAGGTCGTCGCCGCGTCTGGCTGGTTCGCTGCCCGCCCGTCCGGGACGGAAGACGTCTACAAGCTGTACGCCGAGTCCTTCCGCGGCCCCGAGCACCTCGCCGCGATCCAGGAGCAGGCGCGGGAGATCATCGCGGCCGCCATCGGCTGATCCGGTCACCGGGTGCGGCGCCAGACGACCGCCTCCCACGGCCGCAGCTCCAGGTCGGGCAGGACTCCGAGCGGGCTGTCGGGCACGTTGGCCAGCACGGTCCGCGCGGCCGCCCAGTCACGGCCGAGCGGCAGGCGGGTCCCGAGATGGTCACCGGAGAAGTTCGCCGCGACCAGCAACTCGGCGTCGCGGCCGCGGCGCAGGAACGCCCAGATCGCCGGGTGACCGGGGAGCAGTAGCTCGAAGTCGCCGTCGGTGACCACGGGGTCGGTGTGGCGCAGCGCGATCAGCTGCCGGTAGTACTCGAAGACCGAGCCGGGGCGGCCGACCTCGGCCGCCGCGTTGACCTGGACGTGATCGGGGTTGATTCCGATCCAGGGGGTGCCGCTGGTGAAGCCGGCCCCGGCCGAGGCGTCCCACTGGACCGGGGTACGGCCCTGGTCACGGCTCATCCGGCCCATCGCCGCGAGCAACGCGGTCAGGTCGACGTCGCCGCGCGCGGCCGCTTCGGCGTAGAAGTTGAGCGTCTGGATGTCCCGGTAGTCGGCGATCGTGGCGAACGGCGCGTTGGCCATCCCCAGCTCGTCGCCCTGGAACACGAACGGCGTGCCGCGGTGCAGGTGCAAGACGGTGGCCAGCGCCTTGGCCGAGGCCACGCGGTAGGCGCCGTCGTCGCCGAACCGAGACACCGGACGGGGCTGGTCGTGGTTGCTCCAGTACAGCGAGTTCCACCCCCGCTCGGCCAGCCCGGCCTGCCAGGCGGCCAGCGACGCCTTGAGCGCGGGGAGCAGCAGCGGGCGCGGGTCGTACTTATTCGCGCCGTAGTCCAGCTGCACGTGCTCGAACTGGAACACCATGTCAAGCTCGTGCCGGTCCGGATCGGTGAACAGCACCGCCTGCGGCATGGTGACGCCGGGCATCTCGCCGATGGTCAGCACGTGGGCGGGCCGGCCGGCGAACACCTCGCAGTACATCTCGTGCAGGAATTCATGGTTGCGCGGCCCGCAGGTGAAGTACTGGTCGCCGGGCCCGTACGGCGAGCCGGGCCGTGGCTCGGTATCCGGCAGGGACGTGTCCTTGCTGATCATGTCGAT
>JASIGD010000285.1 GCA_030045295.1 Streptosporangiaceae bacterium | reverse complement strand
CGGGACACCGGCCCGCCGGCACGCGATCCACGCGCCCGCGGCGCCGAGCGCTACCGCGCCGGGGACGCCGAGGATCGCCACGCCGGTCGTGGCCGCGTGCCACAGGCCGTGCACGTGGCGGAAGTCGTGCCGGGCATCGACCAGGACGGCGTGCGCGGCGGCGCCGATCAGGCCGAACGGAACCGCCCAGGCAGCCACGTCGAGGATGACCCCCGCCCGGCCGCCGGACCGCCGGTACCTGCGGCTCGCCACCACCACAGCGACGATGATGCCGGCGGTGACGCACAGCGCGTACGCCCGGACCGGCAGCGGCCCCAGGTGCCAGGCCACGCGGCCTGGGCTCGGGATCGACGCCAGCGCGGGTCGCCCCCCCTGAAGCGAGCCCAGCGGGGGGTCCGAGGGGGGTCGCCCCCCCGGAAGCCAGCAGAGCGCCACGGTGCGACACTACCTCGTCGCGCGGCGGACTCCGGCTGACAGTTCGGCGGTGAGCGCCCTGACCGCGCCTATCCCGCCGGTGTCGTCTTGGCGGCCGGCGGCTTCGAGCAGGCGGCGGACGAAGGCGGAGCCGACGATCACGCCGTCCGCGAACGCGGCCACCTGCGCCGCCTGGGCGCCGTTGCTGACGCCGAGGCCCACGGCGACCGGCAGGTCGGTGTGCTGACGGGCCCGTTCGACCAGGGCGGACGCATCGGCGCTGACCGTGTCCCTGGTGCCCGTGATGCCCATCAGCGAGGCGGCGTAGACGAAGCCGCGGCAGGCGTTGGTGATCTTGGCCACCCGCTCGTCGGTGGAACTCGGCGCGACCAGGAACACCCGGTCCAGACCGCGGTCATCGGAGGCCTCGAGCCAGGGGCCCGCCTCCTCGGGCGTGAGGTCGGGCGTGATCAGGCCCGACCCGCCTGCGTACGCCAGGTCGCGGGCAAACGCGTGCACGCCGTACGCCTCAACCGGGTTCCAGTAGGTCATGACCAGCACGGGGATCCCCGCCGCCGCGAGCGCCTGCACGGTCGCGAGCACGTCGCGGACCCTCGTCCCGGCGGTCAGCGCCTGGTGCACGGCCTCGGCGATCACCGGGCCGTCGATCAGCGGATCGGAGTACGGCAGCCCGACCTCGATGATGTCGGCCCCGGCCGCGGCCATGGTTTTGGCGGCTTCGATGCCGCCCGCCACGGTGGGGAACCCGGCGGGCAGGTAGCCGATGAGGGCGGCGCGGTTGTCCGCGGCCGCTTTGGCCAAGGCGACCGAGACGGCGCTGGTCGCGGCCGTCAAACGCCGAACCACTTCGAAGCGGTGTCCACGTCCTTGTCACCGCGGCCGGACAGGTTGATGACGATCAAGCCGTCGGGGCCGAGTTCGCGGCCGACGTCGAGGGCGCCGGCCAGCGCGTGCGCGGACTCGATGGCCGGGATGATGCCCTCGGTGCGGCACAGCACGTCGAAGGCGTGCATGGCTTCGGCGTCCGTCACGGCACGGTAGCTGGCCCGGCCGGTCTCGGAGAGCCAGACGTGTTCGGGGCCGACGCCAGGGTAATCCAGGCCGGCCGAGATCGAATGGGTGCCGCGCGTCTGGCCCTCCTCGTCTTGCAGCACGAAGGTGCGCATGCCGTGCAGCACGCCCGGGGACCCGCCGGTGAGGGTGGCCGCGTGGCGGCCGGTCTCCAGGCCGTCGCCGCCCGCCTCGCAGCCGATCAGCCGGACGCTCTGATCGGGGATGAAGGCGTGGAAAATGCCGATGGCGTTGGAACCGCCGCCGACGCAGGCGATCACCGCATCCGGCAGCCTGCCGGCGGCCTCGAGGACCTGCTGTCGGGCCTCGAGGCCGATCACCCGCTGGAAGTCCCTGACCATCACCGGGAACGGGTGCGGCCCGCCCACCGAGCCGATGCAGTAATGCGTGTACCCGACCGTCGTCACCCAGTCGCGGAACGCCTCGTTCATGGCGTCCTTGAGCGTGCGGGTGCCCGCGTTGACGGCGATGACCTCGGCGCCGAGCATGCGCATGCGGGACACGTTCAGCGCCTGCCGGTGCGTGTCCTCCTCGCCCATGTAGACGGCGCATTCCAGGCCGAGCAGCGCGCACGCGGTCGCGGTCGCCACGCCGTGCTGCCCGGCGCCGGTTTCCGCGATGACCCTCCTCTTGCCCATCCGCTTGGCCAGCAGCACCTGGCCGAGCACGTTGTTGATCTTGTGCGACCCGGTGTGGGCGAGATCCTCGCGCTTGAGCAGCACCGTGGCGCCGCCGGCCTGCTCGCCGAACCTCCGCGCCCGGGTGAGCAGCGTCGGCCGGGCCGCGTAGCTGGTGAGCAGCACATCGAGTTCCTCGCGGAAGGCAGGGTCGGTTCTCGCCTGCTCGTACGCGGCGGTGAGCTCGTCCAGGGCCGCGATCAGCGCCTCCGGAGCGAAACGCCCGCCGTAGCGAACCCCGTTGACGGGAAAATGTCCGGAACTATCGGGAACGGCCGTCCTCAACCGCGCTCACCCCGGAGCGCGGGGTGCGAGCCTGCGGTCACCAGGTCGGCGACGGCGTAGCGCGGGTCCTTCTCGGTGACCAGGCTCTCGCCGACCAGCACGGCGTCCGCGCCGGAGGCGGCGTACGCGAGCAGGTCGCGCGGGCCGCGGACGCCGGACTCGGCGACCTTGATGACCCCGTCCGGGATCCGGCCGGCCAGCCGGCCGAAGATCCCCCGGTCCACCTTGAGCGTGGCCAGGTTGCGGGCGTTGACGCCGATGACGGTCGCGCCGGCGTCGAGCGCCCGGTCGAGCTCGGGCTCGGCGTGCACCTCGACCAGCGGCAGCAGGCCGATCGAGGAGGCCCGCTCGACCAGCGAGACCAGCGCGCTCTGCTCGAGCGCCGCGACGATCAGCAGCACCACATCGGCGCCGTGCGCGCGGGCTTCCCAGAGTTGGTAGGAGCTGATCACGAAGTCCTTGCGCAGCACCGGCCCCTGCACGGCCCGGCGCACGGCGTCCAGGTCCGCCAGCGACCCGCCGAACCGGCGTTCCTCGGTCACCACGCTGATCATCTTCGCGCCGCCGGCTTCGTAGTCCGCGGCCAGCGCGGCCGGATCGGCGATGGTCGCCATCTGCCCGCGAGACGGGCTGGCGCGTTTCACCTCGGCGATGACGCTGACGCCTTCGGCCTTCAGCGCGGCCATCGCGTCCCGCGGGGACGGCGCGCGCCGCGCCATCTCCTTCAGCTGGTCAAGAGAGACGCCGCGCTGCCGGTCGGCGAGATCGGCACGCACGCCGTCTAGGATCTCGTCGAGCACACTCACCCGGTTCGCTCGTCCCCTCAAGTCGGTACTGTCGCGCCACCGATGGTAGCCCGGCCGCCCCGGTGCTCAGGTGACTGCCCCCCTGGAATTGGATCACTCTCGCTGGCCGTCAGCGGTCCAGCGCGTACCCCGCGCCGCGCACGGTCCTGATCACTCCGGTCCTCGGGTCCGACCCGATCTTGGCCCGGAGCTGGGCGATATACACGTCGGCGGCGCGGTTGCCCGCGGCCTGCCGGCCGGCGGCGGCGAGCAGCTGGCGCCGGGACAAGACCCGGCCGGGATGATCCATCATGAAGGCGAGCACCGCGAACTCGCTCGCGGTCAGGGGCACGTGATGACCGTCCGCTACCACGGCCCGGCTCGCGCCGTCCAGCTTCAGCTTTCCGAACGGGGGTGCGGGGGGCTGGGTCCCCCCGGGCGGCGGGGTCCGGGGGGGAATAAGGGTTCGTCCCCCCGGGGCGAGCACTTCACGGACCGTCGCGACCAGCTGGCGGGGGCTGAACGGCCGGGCCAGCCAGCGCCGCGCGCCCGCTGCGTGGCCCCCGGCGGCCAGGCCGCGGGGCCGGGGCACCCCAGCGCCTGCCGTCAAGAAGATGACCGGGGTCCGCAGGGCGCGCCGGATGCGCCTGGAGTCCAGGCCCGGCATGGTGAGATCGATCACGGCCGCGGCGTCGGGGCCGTTGCTGAGCTCGGCTAGGGCCAGCTCCGGGCTGGTCACCAGCCTGACCCCCAGTCCGTCGCGGCGAAGGTAGCGAGCCGACATCTCGGCGACCTCGGGCTCATGCTCGGCCAGCAGGACCGAGAGAAGCCTGCCGCCGGCCGGAGCGGACCCGCCGGGCGCGGGCTCGGCCTCAGCCCGCGGTTCCGCCACCGACCTGGTCCTGCAGGTTCCGCGGAGGCGCCGCGTGATCGACGGTCGGGTCCACGTCCCGGCTCAGCGACTCCCACATATCGTCCGGGGGGGCGGCCCCCCCGGATGCCCCGCGGCCGCGGGGACCGATCCCCCCGGACCCCTTTTGGAACCTGGCCGACATCACCGGCCAGCGCGGGCCGCGCCAGGCGGTGGCCAGGCCCGCGAGCACGATCGCGACGGCACCGCAGACCGCGGCGGCGCGCCAGGGCGCCGCGGCCATGACGACGTGGCCGGCAGAACCCGCGATGACGATCGCGTGCGCGGCGCCACCCGGTGACGTGCCGCTCGTCGTGGACCC
>JASIGD010000284.1 GCA_030045295.1 Streptosporangiaceae bacterium | reverse complement strand
GGGACGCAGCGTGTCCAGGACCGCGGGGTCCTCGATGGTCGAGGGCACCGGCTCGTCCCGGCCGTCGGCGATGCCGCGCATGGTCTTGCGCAGTATCTTTCCGGACCGGGTCTTCGGCAGGGCCGCGACCACGTCGATCCTGCGCAGCGCGGCGACCGGCCCGATCTGGTCCCGGACCAGCTGGACAAGCTCGGCGGACACGGCATCCGGCTCGGCGCTGACGCCCGCCTTGAGCACCACCAACCCGCGCGGCACCTGGCCCTTGAAGTCGTCGTTGACCCCGATGACGGCGCACTCGGCCACGGCGGGATGGCTGGCGAGCACCTCCTCCATCTGCCCGGTGGACAGCCGGTGGCCGGCCACGTTGATGACGTCGTCGATGCGGCCCATCACGTACAGGTAACCGTCGCTGTCGCGGTACCCGCCGTCGCCGGTGAAGTAAAAACCGGGCTGCTGCGTCAGGTAGGACTCGACGAACCGCTCGTCGTCGCGCCACAGGCTGGGCAGGCACCCCGGCGGCAGCGGCAGCCGCACCACGATCTCGCCGGTCTCGCCGGGCTCCATCTCGGCCCCGTCGGTGTCGAGGATCCGCACGTCGTAGCCGGGCACCGGCATGGTGGGCGACCCGGCCTTGGTCGGCAGCGCCTCCAGTCCCATCGGGTCGGCGGCGATCGGCCAGCCGGTCTCGGTCTGCCACCAGTGGTCGATGACCGGGATGCCGAGCAGTTCGCCCGCCCACCGGTAGGTCTCGGGGTCGAGCCGCTCACCAGCCAGGAACAGGTACTCGAACTTGGACAGGTCGTACTCGCGGGTCAGCTTGCCGTCCGGGTCCTCCTTCTTGATCGCCCGGAACGCGGTCGGCGCGGTGAACAGCGCTTTGACCCCGTGCTCGGAGACGACCCGCCAGAACGCGCCCGCGTCCGGGGTGCCCACCGGCTTTCCCTCGTAGAGCAGGGTCGTGCACCCGTTCAGCAGCGGAGCGTAGACGATGTAGGAGTGCCCGACGACCCATCCCACGTCGGAGGCAGCCCAGAACACCTCGCCCGGCTTGGTGTCGTAGATGTTGTCCATGCTCCAGCGCAGCGCGACCGCGTGACCGCCGTTGTCGCGGACCACGCCCTTGGGCCGGGCGGTGGTGCCGGAGGTGTACAGGATGTACAGCGGGTCGGTCGCCGCGACCGGGACGCAGTCCGCGGGCTCGGCGCCGATCATCGCCTCCTGCCAGCCCAGGTCACGCCCGGCTAGCAGCGTTGCCGGCGCCTGCGGCCGTTGCAGGATCACGCAGTGCTCGGGCTTGTGCCGGGCCAGGTTGATGGCCCGGTCCAGGATCGGCTTGTATTCCACGATGCGGCTGACCTCGATGCCGCAGGAGGCTGAGACCAGGACCTTCGGCGCGGCGTCATCGATCCGTGCCGCGAGCTCGGCCGCCGCGAAGCCCCCGAACACCACCGAGTGCACCGCGCCGATCCGGGCGCACGCCAGCATCGCGATCGGAGCCTCCGGGATCATCGGCATGTAGATGATCACCCGGTCGCCCTGGCCCACCTCCAGGCTGCGCAGCAGCCCGGCGAACCGCGCGACCTCGCCGAGCAGCTCCGCATAGGTGTAGGTCCGCTGGGTGCCGGTGACCGGGCTGTCATAGATGAGAGCGGCCTGGTCGCCGCGGCCGCTACGCACATGCCGGTCCAGCGCGTTGAAGCAGGTATTCATGACCCCGCCGGCGAACCAGCGGTAGAACGGCGGATTCGAGGCGTCCAGTATCACGTCGGGCGCCTGGTACCAGTCGATGCCCCGCGCCGCCTCCCCCCAGAATGCTTCGGGATCGGTCAGGCTCCGGTCGAACGCTTCGGCGTAGCGGCCCATGTCGGTTCTTTCCTCTCTAGTAGCGGTAACCAGACAGGTCAGTGCCTAGCCAGCGGCCAGAGGGGGAGCACCGAGCGCTTGTACGAGGCCTCGCACAGCTCGGCACAGGAAAGGTAAGCGGCGAGGAATGCCACCACCAGTCCCATGTAACCGCCGGTCTCCACGGTTAGGCCGTTGCCTCCGTAGTTACCCGCTCCGAGGACGAACAACGTCGCTGCGAGGAGGCCAAGTGCCACCACGACCACGACGTTAGTGCGGAATGAGGAGACCCAGATCCACGCCGCGAAGATGCCGAACGCGTACAGGAACAGCCCTATCGCGTGACCTGCCTGCGCGGGCGGCACGTCCTTCAGGAAGAACTGGGCGATCGCGTACAGGGACAGCCAGAACGCGCCGAAGGCGCTGAACAACACGCCGGTAAACGTGTTCCCCGTGCGGAACTGGATTGCCCCGGCGATGAGCTGGGCTATGCCGCCGAACATCAGCGCCACGGCGAAGACGACCGGCTCGACGCCGACGTTCACGAGCTTCGCGTTGACCATGCTCAGCATGAAGGTAGTGACCGCGAAACCCGCCAGGCCCAGCGGTGCTGAATTCCCCCAGCCGCCGGCTGCGGCGGTCGGCTCGGCTCCCGGTTGCGCAACTGGCTGCGCAACGTCGATGGTAGTCATGTGATCCTCCTCACATCCGCTACGTGCTTTAAACGTGAGGATGATTCAGGGCCACCGCGCTGCTAACCGCCAAAGGTCCCGCCTGAGCCGGCCGAAGGTCGGGACCCTGCGCACGATAACGGACGGGCAGCCCGCGGGCGCCCGTGCCTTTCCCGGCTCAGCGGTACAGCTCGCGGGCGATGATCGTTCGCTGCACCTCGGAGGCGCCCTCGTAGATGCGCGGGGCGCGTACCTCCCGGTACAGGCGCGAACGCGATCACCGGGCGCCGCCCTCGGCCCGGTGGTGCTGTTCCGGGACGCTCGGCCGCCAGCGGGCGTGGGCGGTGCCCGGCGTCCCGGAGCGGATCAGCTCCAGCCGCGGCCTGGGGCCGTCGGTCCGCCCGGCCTGCGGCCGGCGGCTGCCCGC
>JASIGD010000283.1 GCA_030045295.1 Streptosporangiaceae bacterium | reverse complement strand
GACAGCCGCCGGGCTCCCCAGGCGGCTCCCCAATGCGAACCTGGTCCCTGGTTCGATCTCGAGTAAGCCGCCCGCCGCGCCGCCCCGGTCAGCCGCTGCGGCGCGTGACCGGCTCGCCGGGTTTCAGCGAGGTGTCAGCAAAGGCCGGGCCGCGGCCAGCGAGACGGCAGACGCCGGCGGCAAGGACGAGTCCTAGGGAACCGGCCCGCATCCTCGGCTGCCTGCCCGCCGCGGCTGAAGGGCCAGCGGAATGACCGGCCCCTGGCGCTAGCCAAGGTCAGGCCATTGATCCAGCGTGTACGCCATTTCCCAGAACATGCCCTCGAGCCGCGAGCTCATCATGAAGATCTCGGCCAGCCGCTGACGGCGGGTCTCGCTCATGGTCCCCTCGCGGGTCATGTCATCGAAGGTTTCCCGCATGTTCTGGACCAGGTCGGCTTCCTCGTCCTGGAGGTAGAAACCCACCCAGTCCGAGTACACGGGATGCTCCGCGACCTCGTCCTTAAGGCCGCGGGCGATCTCGATATAGCTCCAGGAACACGGGAGGATAGCGGCAGTGATCTCCAGCGGGCCGCCGCCCGCCGCCGTGGCCAGCAGGAAGCTGGTGTAGGCCACGTTAGCCGGAGCCATCCCGAGCGAGCCTCCCCGCTCTTGCGCACCCAGGCTGATCACCCGCTTCAGCAGCCGCCGGTTGCTCGGGATCTCCAGGCGGATGATCCCGTCGAGCTGCCTGGCGAAGAACTCCAGTTCCGCCTCGCTGGTTGACTTCGCGGCGCCCATGGCCATGCAGCGGGCGAATTCGGGCAGGAACAGCAGATCCTGCTCGATGAAGAAGCGGAACTTGTCCAGCGGCAGCGTCCCGCGGGTGAGCTCGCCCAAAAATGGGTGCGCGTGCAGGCCGGCCCAGATGCGGTCGCACTGGTCGCGAAGACGCGCGGTGAATGCCCTCCCCTCCGCCGAGGTCTCCATGACCGCACCTTAGCCTGACGCCGATGCCCCGAACCCCGCTGGCCGGTACGTGCCCGCTGCAATGCGCGGCGGCAACGCCGGCCTGGCCCGCGATCACCTGTTCGTCGAGTGCGACCAGGGCACCCGCGCTAGCGCTGCCGCGAGAGCTCTGAGTCCCTGGCCGTCCAGACCGTGACGTGCGTCGGCTCCAGGGCCTGGGTGACCACGCCGGCCAGGTCCGTGCGGACCGTTTCCAGGTCCACCGCGTCCTTCAGCCGGGCCGCGAACGCCTGCACCATGCGGTCCCCGTCGTACCGGACCCGGTTGAACCGGCGGTCCACCACTCGCTGGACCCGGTGCCGCAGCGGGGTGAACAGCGCCGCGGCCGCCAGCGTCGCCGCGGCCACCGCCACCGGTGACCTCACCGACAGCACCCGCGTGGCCAGCAGCACCAGCCCCGCGTACACCCCGACCAGCAACCCGGTCACGATCGCGTAGGCCAGCGTCCGGCTGACGATCCGGTCGATCTCATACAGCCGGTACTTCAGGATCGCCACGCCCATGCCCACCGGCAGGGCCGCGATGCCGCACTCGAGCACGTCGCTGACCGCCCCGCTCAGGCTGTGCGGCAGGGCGCCGGCCGCGATCGCGGCGAGGAACGAGATGAGGGCCGCGGCCCCCCCGGCCATCAGCCAGCTGAGCTGCTGCCGCTGTTCCCCGGTCGCGCGCCGCCAGTTCCTTATCTGGTAGACGACCGCGAGCCCCCAGAACACGAAGAAGATGAAGCCCACGGACCCGCCGAAAGCGCCGTACGCGTGTCCCTCGGAAAGCAGCAGCTGGCCGCTCGCGTCCACCTGGGTGCGGTGGTGCGTGATCGCGTACACCACCATCTGGGCCTGCACGACCACATCGGTCAGGGCGAGCACCAGCGCTCCGCCCACCACTCGGCGCCAGCGTGCCGAGGGCAGCCGCCCGTCCGGGAACAGGAAGATGGTCAGCGGTACCAGCACGAAGTCCGGCTCTGATTCGGCGTGGTACAGGAGCAGCACGACCGGGGCCAGCGGCAGCCGGTGGCCGAGCCGGTAGTTGAGCACGTTGTACAGCCCGCTGTCGATGAAGAAGATGAAGCCCGCGCCCGAGAGGAGCATCAGCCACCCGATCGGGTTCTGCGGCCGGTGCCAGGCGACGACCAGTCCTACCGCCGCGAACGACGCACCGATCACGACGTTGGGACCGCCCGTCGTCAGCGGGTTCTGCCGGGCCGCCAGCGACAGCGGTATCAGCGCGACGGCCAGCAGCACCGTCAGGCCGGCCAGCGTCCACGCCGCCGGCCGCCGATGCCGCAGCAGCCAGCTCACCGGCACCTCCGCTCGCGGTGATCCGATGCTCAAGGGTAGGCCCGCTTCGTTCCGGGAACGTTACGGCCCGGAGGGCCAGCCGGTGCTGGCTAGGCTGGACCGGTGCGGCTGCAATTCTGCGGTGTCCGCGGGTCTACACCCGCACCCGGCCCGGACTTCGTCCGGTACGGCGGCCACACCTCCTGCGTGGCCGTCACCCATGACGGCGCGCAGGCGCCGGTCCTGCTGCTGGACGCGGGCACGGGGGTGCGCCGGGTCACCGCACTGCTGGACGGACGGCCGTTCACCGGGACGATCCTGCTGACCCACCTGCACTGGGATCACGTACAGGGTTTGCCGTTTTTCCGCGCCGGGGACCGTGAGGATGCCAGGGTCACGCTGCTGCTGCCGGAGCAGGACGGCGGCGTCGGCGCGGCGGAAGTGCTGGCGCGGGCGATGTCGCCGCCCCACTTCCCGATCGGCCCGAGCGAGCTGAGGGGCTGCTGGAGGTTCGGCACGATCGGGCCCGGCCGGCTCCAGGCCGAGGGGTTCACGGTCGAGGCCCGCGAGATCCCGCATAAAGGGGGCAAGACGCTGGGCTACCGGGTCAGCGACGGACGCTCGGTCGCGGCTTACGTGACGGACCACTGCCCGACCGCCCTGGGTCCGGGCCCGGACGGGTGGGGGGAGTATCACCCTGCTGCGGTCGAACTGGCCGCCGGCGCCGACGTGCTCATACACGATGCGCAGCTGCTGGCCGAGGAAGTTGCGGCGCAGGCGGCGTTCGGCCACGCCGCAGCCGACTACGTGGTCGGCCTGGCCCGGACGGCCGGCGCGCGGAGCGTGGTGTTGTTCCATCACCAGCCGGACCGCACCGACGATGCCCTGGACCGGCTAGCGGACCGGTTCGCGGCCTCGCCGGTGCCGGTCACCGTGGCGGCCGAGGAGACAACGCTGGAGATTTGAACCTTCTCTGGTCAGCTAGCGAAATGCGGCGGCCCTGCTATGCCTCGCCGGCGGACTGCCGCTGCGGCCACGCGCCGGCCACCTGCCGGGTGGGGACGTTGAGCCGGTTGTAGACGTTGGTGGTGGCGATCCACAGCAGCAGGCCCGCGAGGGCATGCTCGTCATAGTGCCGGGCGGCCTCGTCCCAGATCGCATCCGGCACCGGGTCGGGCCGGTCGGCCAGCCGGGTGACGGCCTCGGTCAGCGCCAGCGCGGCGCGCTCGGCGTCGGAGAAGTACGGCGCGTCCCGCCAGGCCGCCACCGTCGCCAGCCGGTCGTCGGTCTCGCCCGCCTTCCTGGCGTGGGCCGTGCCCGATTGCACGCAGAAGCTGCAGCCATTGATCTGGCTGGCGCGCAGGTGGACCAGCGCGAGCGTGGCTTCGGGCACGCCGCCCTGGTGCGCGGCGCCGGTGAGCGCCTGGATGGCCTGCATGGCTTCGGGAATGGTCACGGCAGGGTTGTTCATCCGCTGTTGCATGCTTGGTGTCCTCCACCTATCAGGGGGCGCCGGGCCCGCGTGTCACATCAGCGGGGTTCCGCCTGTCACCGATATGACAGGCCGCGACGAAAGAGTGTGACCGATGAGCGAACTGGACTGGCTCGCCGGGCGGTTCGAGGAGAACCGGGGCCGGCTGCGGCAGGTGGCCTACCGGATGCTCGGCTCGGCAGCCGAGGCCGACGACGCGGTGCAGGAGGCCTGGCTGCGGGTCAGCCGGTCCGGCGCCGGCGGCGTGGAGAACCTGGCCGGCTGGCTGACCACGATCACCGCCCGGGTCTGCCTGAACATGCTCCAGGCCCGCAGGTCACGGCTCGAGGAGCCGGTCGGCGCCCAGCCGCCCGAGCCCGCCGGACGCCGGGACAGGCCAGGCCCGGAGGACCAGGCGCTGCTCGCCGACTCGGTCGGGCTGGCGCTGCTGGCTGTCCTTGACACGCTGTCCCCGGCCGAGCGGGTCGCGTTCATCCTGCACGACATGTTCGCGGTCACCTTCGAGGAGATCGCCCCCATCGTGGACCGATCGCCGGCCGCCACCCGCCAGCTCGCCAGCCGCGCCCGCCGCCGCATCCAGGGAGCCGCCCCGTCCGCCGGCGCCGGCCGGGCCCGCCAGCACAAGGTCGTCACCGCCTTCCTGGCCGCCTCCCAGCGCGGGGACTTCGCCGCGCTGCTCGACCTGCTCGACCCGGGCGTAGTGCTGCGGGCCGACCAGGCAGCGGTGCGGATCGGCGCGCCCGGGCAGCTGCATGGCGCTCACGATGTGGCCGGCCGGTTCTCCGGCCAGGCCCGGGGCGCGCGGCTGGCCCTGATCGACGGCGCCGCCGGACTCGCCTGGACACCGGGCGGGAAACCGAGGGTGGTCTTCACCTTCACGATCACCGGCGGGAAGATCACCGCCATCGACATGACCGCCGACCCCGGCCGCCTCCGCCAGCTTGACCTGGTCATCCCCGACCGCTGAGACGAGGGCATAGTCGATCGCGCCGACCGCCATCCTGGTGATCACGAGGCGGTCGTGCACACATCGTCTCATTCTTCAACAAGGCCACATCGACCACTCCAGGCCTCTTCGCCCAGCTCACGGTGCCAAGTGCGGCTGCCTTACTAGCGGGCTTCGGCCTCACGGACGCGCTGCACCATTATTTCCAGCAACGCCCAGGCCGTCTCGGGGTGTTCCAGGGCGAAGGGACGGAAAACCCACGCGGTGAATAGCAGGCAGCGCAACTCCGTCTCGGCGGTGATCTTCGCCGACCGGAAAGAATGGTCGATCAGCGCCATCTCGCCGAAGTAATCCCCGGGGCCGAGGGTGCGGACGTGTCGTCCGTGCACGCTGACCGAAGCCTGCCCCTCCACGATGACGCCGAACGTCACGCCGGCCTCGTCCTCATCGGTGAGGACCGTGCCGGCCGGGAATTTCCGCTCGTGCGCATTTTTCGCGAGGCTGGCCACTTGCCTCTTTGAGAGCATTGAGAACAGCGGGACGCGGGCGAGGATCTCTTGCGGCGTTGTCATGGCACGATGCTACGCGCAAGCCGCAGCCGCAAGCATGATCTTCGGGTCGACTTTCTCTCGCCGAGCTGGCGGGTGTCCACGCTGAGGGAGCCTCGCAGATGCGCGCCGGACTAGCGGCCAGATTACTGATCCGCACGCCACGAAATACGCGCTTTCCGGAAAGATGACAGGTAATGGCAATACATGATGCCAATGACGCTGCGCGCGCTTATGACCGACTATTTAGTCGCACCAAGTGCTAGCCGGCCCGAAGACGCAGGCCGCGCGGGGTAGGACGGAAACCGGCGGCCTCTAGCGCCTGCGCCAGCGGCGAGTCGTGCCTCCCCACCGTCAGGCCGTCGGCACGTTCCACCGTCAGGCGTCCGAGTGCGCCGTCTCGAACGGAGGCGGCCAGCGCTGCCGCGCTCGGACCCAGTAGCTCCGGATCCTCTGTCCAGGACAGCAGGGTCCGGCCGCCGCGCTCGACATACAGCACGAGTGACCCGTCGACCAGCACCACCAGCGCACCCGCCTTCCGTCCCGGCCGGTGCGAGGACGGCGACTCGCCGGGACGATCGGGCCAGGCCAGCGCTGCCCCATATGGCTGAGCCGGATCGGCGGCGGCCAGCACGGTAACTGTGTTTCCCCGGGCGGACGAACCCAAAAGCCCCCGCTCATGGGGAGGCTGCCCGCCCCCCCACACCCCCCTGGCCCCCTTGGCCATGGCCCGCATCCGGTCCACCGCGCCCGGCAGCGCGAACTGCGCCGCACCGAGACCCTCGACGAAGTAGCCGCGTCGGCACTGGCCGGCCTCTTCCATGGCCCGCAGCACCGGGTACACCGCGGCGAAACCGCCGGGTACGCGCTCGGAGGCGACCGCGCCCCTAGTCAGCACGCCGTGCCGCTCCAGCAGCGTCAGAGCCAGCGCGTGCGCCCGCACCGTCTGGCCGCTGTCGCGGCCGTCGCGAACGCTCCCGCCGTCAGCTTCGTCGCCGGCCTGGCGGCCCGGAAGCAACGACCACCGGCCGCTGACGGTTGGCGGTCCGCTGCGCGTCGGCATTGCCGGCCGGCCGAAACCGTACCGTCGGCCAGGCCGCCCGGGCCGAGGCCGCGGCGTGGTCCGGGCCGGGGCGGCTGCCCGCCGCTGCTGGCCTCCGAGCATGACCCGCAGCGGGGCGAGCGTGTCGTTGGTCAGCAGCCCGGCCCAGACCAGGTCCCAGATCGCGGCGGCCACCTCGCCGTCGTCGGGCAGCGAAACTCCCTGGGTCCCAGACCTGCCGAGCAGAGCCGCTACCCGGTCGCTGAGCATCCGGAAGAACAGCGCGCCACCCCCGCCGAGCACCTCGAGCACCGCCGAGTGCAGCGCCGTCATGCTCGCCTCGCCGGGTTCGGGCAGCATCAGCTCGGCGCCGTCGGCGGGCGCGAGTACCAGCCATCCGTCGCCACCGGGCAGCGCTCCCGCGCCGGACCAGACCACCTCGCCGGCCGAGGTCAGCTCGTCGAGCAGTGCGGGGGAGTAGCCGGGGACGCGCCCCGGCAGGACCAGCGTCTCTAGCGCGGATGCGGGCACCGGCGCCCCGGCCAGCCGCTCCACCGCCTCGAGCACAGCGCCCGCGTCGGCCCGCCACCTGCCGGCCCCAGGACCCGCCG
>JASIGD010000282.1 GCA_030045295.1 Streptosporangiaceae bacterium | reverse complement strand
GCCGGCGCGACCGTCGCGGCCGCCGCGATCGGCACGGCCGCCATCGTCCGCCGGGCGCGGCGCCACCGCCGCGGCGAACCCTGAGCCACGCCCGCGCCGCGTCTTCCGCGGCGGCACGAGATCGGCCGCTTTCCGACCAGGTAGCCTTGGCCCGTGAGCGCCATCCGGTACCGGCCAGCGAGCCTGGGTCCCGCGGGCCCGGGCGAGCGGGCGGTGGCCCGCAGGGCTCCCCGGAGGACGCGAACATCAAGGGAGACACCGTGAGCGTTGTGCGCCTGATCGCCGTGCGTACCTCAGAGTTGTCCACCGATGAGGTCCGGGCCGCGGTGGCCGGTCCCGGCGTGGGCGGCATCGCGCTGTTCGTCGGGACGATCCGGGACTGCGATCATGACCAGGAAGTCACCGGCCTGTCCTACACCGCGCACCCGTCCGCCGAGGCCGAGCTGCGGCGCGTCGCCGAGGCGATCGCGGAGAAGTTCCCCGTGCTCGGGGTCGCGGCCGTGCACCGCGTCGGTGACCTGGCCATCGGTGATCTGGCCGTCGTCGTGGCGGTGGCCTGCCCGCACCGGGCGGAGGCGTTCGACGCGTGTCATGCGCTGATCGACGAGCTGAAGGCCTCGGTGCCGATCTGGAAGCACCAGCGGTTCGCCGACGGCACCAGTGAGTGGGTCGGCAGTGCCTGATCCTCAGTTTCCGCCAAGTTTTCGCGCGTAGTCTTCGCACCATGTCCCGACGCTCCCTGACGCTGCTGATTGCCTCGGTCGGCGTGGCCGCGGCGATCGCGATCAGCGTGCTGGTCCCGGTGCCCTACGTCATCCTCAGCCCGGGACCGACGCTGAACACCCTGGGCAAGGACTCGTCCGGGCAGCCGCTGATCACGATCTCGGGACATCCCTCGTATCCCGTCCTCGGGCACCTGAACATGGTGACGGTGAGCTATCAGGGCGGCCCGGGCAACAACCTCAACATCTTCACCGCGCTGACCGCCTGGCTGAACCCCCACGACGCGGTGGTGCCCGAATCCGAGCTGTTTCCCCCGGGCCAGACCGCACAGCAGACCCAGCAGCAGGACACGCAGGAGATGACCGGCTCGCAGCAGACCGCGACCGCGGCGGCACTGACCGAGCTGCACATCCCCTACCAGACGCAGGTGGTCGTGGTGCAGGCGGAGCCCGGCTACCCCGCCTACGGCGTGCTCCGCGCCGGAGACGTGATCACCGCGATAGACGGCAAGCCGGTGACCGGCCAGTCGAGCCTCACCTCGCTGATCTACGCGCACCCGGCGGGCAGCACGCTGACCGTGACCATCGAGCGGAACGGCCAGGCCCGGACGGTCCATGTCGGCACCAAGGAATCCGGGGGCCATCCGGTGATGGGCGTCGAGATCACCGAGCAGTACAAGTTCCCGTTCACCGTGAAGTTCAGCGTGGGCGACATCGGCGGGCCCAGCGCCGGCCTGATGTTCGCGCTGGGCATCATCGACAAGCTGACCCCGATGAACCTGACCGGCGGCAAGTTCATCGCCGGGACCGGGGAGATCACCGCCAGCGGCCAGGTGCTGCCCATCGGCGGCATCCAGCAGAAGATGGTGGGTGCCCGCGACGCCGGCGCGACGACCTTCCTGGCCCCCGCGTCGAACTGCGCGGATACCAAGGGCGCGGTTCCCGGCGGGCTGCGGGTGGTCAAGGTGAGCACGCTCAACCAGGCCGTCGATGACCTGGAAGCCATCAAGGCCGGCCGGCCCGTGCCATCCTGCTGATTTGTTAACGCCTTGTTACATCTGCCGCCGTACGCCCCCAGCCGGCGCGCGAGCGCGCACCACGGTCCGTTCGGCCCATAGATTTTCTCCTGTGAACGTTGCGGATCCTCGAGCGTACGGTCAAGGCCGCGCCAGCGTACTCGTGCGTGCTCGACGCGCAGCCGGGTCCATGATCGCGTTGAGGGGGCAACTGCTCGTTCGTGATCTGCGCAGGGCGTAGGCTTCAATGTTGACGGGACATCCACGCAGGCTTGCACGGGCCGCGCGGTCGGCGCGGGCTCCGAACTGTCTGCTTGCCCGGGTGACCCAGGAAGGGAGCAAGTGCGGTCGTGGCACCTCGCGTACTTCTTGATGCGACCGACGTGCCAGCCGACCGGGGGGCGCTCGGCCGGTACGTTGACGGGCTGATCGGCGCGCTCGACGCCGCAGGCGCGGACCTGGCGGTGGTCTGCCAGCGAGCCGATGAGGAACGCTACGGCCGGCTCGCTCCCAGCGCGCGGGTCGTCACCGGCCCGACGGCGCTCTCGCACCGGTCCGCGCGGCTGGCCTGGGAGCAGAGCGGGCTGCCGGTCGTGGCCCAGCAGGTGAACGCGGACGTCATCCACGTGCCGTATTACTCGATGCCGCTGCGCCCGGGCAGGCCCACCGTGGTGACCGTGCACGATGTCACCTTCTTCACCGAGCCTGAGCTGTACAGCCAGGTCAGCGCCATGTTCTTCAAGTCGGCGATCCGCACCGCCGCGCGCCGCGCGGCCCGCCTGATCGTGCCGTCCAAGGCGACCCGCGATGAGCTCGAGCGCGTCCTGGCCACCGATCCGACCAAGATCGACGTCGCCTACCACGGGGTGGATCACCGCCTCTTCCACCGCCCCGACCCCCAGCAGGTCACCCAGGTGTCCAACCGGCTGGGGCTGCACGGCAAGCCGTACGTCGCCTTCCTCGGCATGCTCGAGCCGCGCAAGAACGTCGCCTCGCTGATCGCCGGCTGGGCCGGGGCCGTGGCGGACCTGGACGACCCGCCGGCGCTGGTCCTGGGCGGCGGCGGCGGCTGGAGCGAAGAGGTGGACGCCGCCGTGGCCACGGTGCCGCCGCACCTGCGCCTGATCCGCCCCGGCTACCTGCGCTTCTCCGACTTGCCTGGCTTCCTCGGCGGCGCGATGGTGGTGGCCTTCCCGAGCCGCGGCGAGGGGTTCGGCCTGCCGGTGCTCGAGGCCATGGCCTGCGGCGCCCCGGTGCTGACCACGCACTGCACGTCGCTTCCCGAGGTGGGCGGCGAAGCGGTCGCCTACACCGAGCCCGACGCCGACAGCATCCGCGACTCGCTGCGCGCGCTGCTGGACGACGCCGCGCGGCGCGAAGCGCTCGGCGCCGCCGGGTACGCCCGGTCGCAGGAGTTCACCTGGGAGGCGTCGGCAGAAGCGCACCTGGCGTGCTACCGGCGCGCCGTCGAGCAGCCCGCTGCGGACGTTAGCGCGGTGTAACCTCTGTTCTCATGCCGCGTGAACCGCTTGAGGCCATCCTGCTGGTCGGAGGTCAGGGGACCAGGCTCCGGCCGCTGACCCTGTCCGCGCCGAAACCTCTGCTGCCGACGGCGGGCGTCCCGTTCCTGGCCCACCTGCTGGCCCGGGCCGCGGCGGGCGGCGTGACCCACGTGGTCCTCGCGACCTGCTACAAGCCGGACATGTTCGCCGCGTGCTTCGGCGACGGCTCGGCGTTCGGGCTGGCCGTCGACTACGTCGCCGAGGACGTGCCGCTGGATACCGCCGGCGGGATCCGCAACGCCGCCGGATCGCTGCGCGACGGCGACGCCTCCGACCCGATCCTGGTGTTCAATTCCGACGTGCTGTCCGGACACGACCTGGGCGCGCAGGTCGACCTGCACCGTAAGACCGACGCCGCGGTGACCCTGCACCTGGTCGAGGTGGATGACCCGTCTCGTTTCGGCGTCGTGCCGACCGACGACTCCGGGCGCGTGACCGCGTTCCTGGAGAAGACGCCGAACCCGGTCACCAACAGGATCAACGCCGGGTGCTACGTGTTCCGGCGCGACGTCATCGCCGCGATCCCGGCCGGCCGGCCGGTGTCCGTGGAACGGGAGACGTTCCCGGGGCTGATCGAAGCCGGACAGCTCGTCATGGGCTACCACGAGTCGGCGTACTGGCTGGACGTCGGGACGCCGCAGACGTTCGTGCGCGGCTCGTGCGACCTGGTGCTCGGGCGGCTGGCCGCTCCGGCGCTGCCCGGTCCGCACGGCCCTGCGCTGGCGCTCGCCGGCGCCTGGGTGGCTCCGGACGCGTCGGTGTCCGGCGGCTCAGTCGTGGGCGCCGGGGCGACCGTGGGCGCCGGGGCGACCGTCTCCGGCAGCGTGCTCTTCGACTCCGCCGCCGTCGGCGAGGGTGCCGTGGTCCGCGACTCGATCCTCGGCCGCGGCGCCGTCGTCGCCCCGGGCGCGCTGCTCGACGGCGCGGTGGTCGGGGACGGGGCGTTCATCGGGTCAGGCAACGAACTGGCGGCCGGTATCCGCGTCTGGCCGGGCGTGCGGCTCGAGCCGACCTCGGTCCGCTTCTCCTCCGACGTCTGACCCGCGAGCCAGCGGGCGCCCCGGATGTCAGCCGCGATCCTCCCGCCGGCCGGGCCGATGCCGGACCGGCCCGCGCCGTCCCCGGATGCGGGGCTGTGCCGCGAGTGGCTGGCGCCGTTCCAGGTGGACGTCCGCCTCACGCTGTCCGTGCACCGCCGCGGCCGCGGTGACCCCGCGTACCGCGTGGACCCGGCCGGGGCCGTCTGGCGCACGTCGCTGACCCCGGACGGC
>JASIGD010000281.1 GCA_030045295.1 Streptosporangiaceae bacterium | reverse complement strand
GCCATCGAGGTGCAGGCAGATCCTTCCCTGGTCGGGCCGGCGACGGTGTTCGTCTCCGGCGACGACGAGACTGCCAAAACCGAGGTCAAGGGCCTGCTCCACGATCTCGGCTGGGAGGATGACGGGATCATTGACCTGGGCGGCATTAAGACCGCCCGCGGGCCGGAGAACTACATCGTGCTGTTCTTCGAGACCATCGGGGTCCTGAAGACTCCGTTCTTCAACATTCATATCACCCGCTGAGATTGCAGTTCGGCAACGCGAATGCGCCCGTGCCAAGCTGCCAAAGCGGACCAGGCTGTGGCGCGCTGAGACAGAGGGAGGCGCAATGGCCGACTTGATTAGTGCTGCCGACCTCGGCATCGACACCACCACTGACCAGGGCCTGTTCGACTGGCTGCTGGCCAGCCTGCTTTTCGGGCGGCCCGTGCCGCAGGAGGCTGCCGCCAGCGCATTCCGGAAGTTCAAGGAAGACGGCTGGGACAGCCCGGACCACTTCACGGCGGACGACCGCCACCCGCTCTGGCATGAGCTATGGGAAGGCGACTATCACCGCATGAGCTCTGTGATGAGCGAGGAGCTGCGCGACGTGATGCGCGCGCTCATCTCGGACTACGATGGTTCGGTCGCCCGGCTGGTGCGTACCTCGAGCACGCGAGACGAGGCGAGTCAGCGGCTACAGCGCTTCAGGGGGGTCGGCCCCAAGACCGCCGAGATCTTCATGCGCGAGGTCCCGGACCAGCTCATCGGCAGCGGCTGAGCAGTCAGTAGCGGCTGAGGCTGCGGGCCTCGACGGCCACGTGCCCAGCCACGTCTCTTCGGTGACGGGCGCCTTCGCCCGCGCGGGCGATGTCCTCCGGCCGGGGAAGTGCCGCCAACAAGGACAGGGGCGGCTTCGGGATCTGCCGGACGAGCAAGCCCGCGCTGAACCAGTTGATGCGCGGCTTCGCCGCGCGACGCCGGCGACCGGTGCGCGCTGCTGCTCATGGTGACGCCCCGGCCCCCCGAAGACCTGGACGTGAAAGGACGTCAAGATGAAGATCATCGCGATCGAAGAACACTGGAACAGCGCTGGGATCCGTGACGCTCTCGACCGCCTGCCGGACGGGGCGCGCGACGAAAGCGTCGCCTTCAACACCATGGGCGATAACCAGGCCCGGCTCGAGGACACCGGCCAGGGCCGGGTGGAGGCGATGGACGCCGCCGGCATCGACGTCTCGATCTTGTCGGTTGTCACCCCCGCCACCCAGGCCCTCCCGGCCCGGGAGGCCGTCGCGCTGGCCCGGGACGCCAACGACGAGGCCACCAGCGCCGTCCGCGCGCATCCGGCGCGCTTGCGCGCGTTCGCGACCCTGCCGACCAGCGACCCGCTGGCCGCCGCCGCGGAACTCGAACGCTGCGCCACCCAACTGGGCCACGTCGGCGCCATGGTCCACGGGCGGACCGGCACCCGCCCGCTGGACGACCCCGCCTACGACGACCTGTTCGCCACCGCGGCCCGCTGGCATCAGCCCATTTTCATCCACCCGCAGATCCCGTCGGACCAGCTGCGCGATGCTGCCTACCGGGGCCTGGATCCGCTGGTCGACCTCGGCCTGGCGACCTTCGGCTGGGGCTGGCACATGGACGCGGGCCTGTCCGCGCTGCGGCTGATCCTGCGGGGCACCTTCGACCGCCATCCCGACCTTCAGCTCGTGCTCGGCCACTGGGGCGAGATGCTGCTGTTCTGGATGGACCGCGCCGACAGCCTCTCCGGCATCGCCGGGCACCTTGAACGCCGGGTATCGGACTACATCACGACCAACATCTACGTCACCAGCAGCGGAATGCTCCAGGAGCGCTTGCTGCGCCACGCCCTCGACTTCACCGGCGCCGAGCGGGTGCTGTTCTCCACCGACTACCCCTTCCACCGGCCCGACGCGACAGCGATCGGGCAGTTCTTCGACGCCATCCCCCACCCCGCGGACCGCGCCAAGATCGCCTCCGGCAACGCCGAAGCCCTCTTCCGCCTGGCCTGACCGCACCCACCGCTCATGTGGTCAGGCGCTACCGTTCGCAGTGACTCTGGCGCCGCACCGCATACGGGCAGAGGACTGTGCGCGAGCCGAAAGCGCGCTGCGCGCTCCGGCAAGACGTGATCGGCCCCGCTTCCTAGCCTCGTCAGAGCCATTAGGACGGCTGCGGTCGAAGGGAATCTCCCATGCCGGATATCTCACCGGGGGGTGCCGTCAAGGTTGCGGTGACGGTCGACGACTTCGTGCTCTGGGACGGCGTGCCGATGCCGGATGGCGTCACGCCGTTGGGCCTTACCAAGTCGATCGCGGCCACGCTCACCGATCACGGCCTCGCTGGTGTGTACGGGTTCTCTCACACCCATCGTCTCGATTCGGAGCCCGGCCTGATGGCCGCGTGGGAGGCCTGGGTCGAGGCCGGGCACCACCTGGGCAACCACACGCACCTGCACGCTCCGCTGCGGTGGATGTCGGCGGACCAGTACTGCGCGGACATCGACAAGGCTGAGGGACTCATCGGCCGCCTCGTCGCGATGGCTCCCGAGCGCTACTTCCGGTACGCGATGGACATGGCCGGCGAGACCGAGACCAAGCGTGGGCAGGTGGAGGACCATCTTCGGGCGTCCGGTTACCGGAACGCGCCGATCACCGCGTGGTTCGGCGACTTCGCGTGGATCATCCCCTACTACCGGGCGGTGGTGTCCAAGGACGAGGACGCCAAGCGGATGCTGCGGGAGACCTACGTCTCTTCTGCGGTCGGGCAGCTGGCCGCACATGCGCAGCTGGCCCGGCG
>JASIGD010000280.1 GCA_030045295.1 Streptosporangiaceae bacterium | reverse complement strand
TCGGTGCCGACCAGCGGGAATGTCTTCCAGCAGTTCTTTGACGGCTTCGCCAGCATGTTCGGCTTCGGGCACCCCGGAGACATCCTCATCAAGCGGGTCATCGGGCTGCCCGGCGACCACGTGGCCTGCTGCGACGCGCAGGGCCGGGTCACGGTCAACGGCGTCCCGCTGAACGAGCAGTCGTACCTGTACCCCGGATCGGCTCCCTCGCTCATCAGGTTCAACATCGTCGTGCCGCCCGGCCGGCTCTGGGTCATGGGGGACAACCGTTACTTGTCTGATGACTCCCGGGACCACCAGAACGATCCGGGCGGCGGCACGATTCCGGAAAGCGCGGTGATCGGCCGGGCCTTCGTCATCATCTGGCCGCCGAGCCGGTGGCGGTTCCTGCCCATTCCGGCTACCTTTCAGCAGCCAGCGCTCAACACATCCAGCGCCGCGCCGTCGCGCCCCGCGGGTTCGTCTGATCTGCTGTCGGCCCGCCTCGAACCTGCCGGTCCCGCTGTCCCGCTGACGCTGGGCTTCGCCGCGGCCATCCCCGTAACCTGGCTGCAGCGCCGGGTCCGGATGCGCATTACCGGTCGCCGTCGACCGGATCCGAAGACCCGGCCGCCGGGTCCCTAACTCCCAGGTACGCGGCCCGGACGGCGTAGTCCGCGCGACCGCGATATCTGGCGTACGCTGCGAATGTCATGACCCGCCATCCTGATGCGCCGGCCGTCGACGGCCTGCATCCCTCGTCCCCAGTCGCGCTGGCCGCTACCACCCCTTCACTGCCCGCAGCTCACGGCCGGGGCCTGTATCCCCGGTACCCGGGCTACACGCCCAGGCGTGACGCGGGACTCGGCGCCTACGAGACGGCGCTCGCGCGAGCCGGGTTCACCCCCGTGGCGGGCATTGACGAGGCCGGCCGGGGTGCGTGCGCAGGACCGCTGGTGGTAGCGGCCGTGGTCCTCGACCCGGCCAGCATCCGGCGGATACGCGGCCTGGCTGACTCCAAGCTGCTGTCCCCAGCGGCCAGGGAGGACGCGTACGCCGAGGTGCTCCGCTGGGCCCTGGACTGGCACGTCGTGGTCATCGGTTCCGACCAGATCGACGCGACCGGATTGCACGTGTGCAACGTGTCCGGCATGCGCCGGGCGTTCGCCGGCCTACGCTGTCAGCCGGGCTACGTGCTGACCGACGGCTTCCCCGTCCGCGGCCTCGGCGTCCCCGCCCTCGCGGTCTGGAAGGGGGATCAGGTCACCGCTTCGGTGGCCGCCGCCTCGGTCGTGGCCAAGGTCAGCAGGGACCGGATGATGCGGGACCTGCACGAGCGTTATCCCTGGTACGGGTTTGACCGGCACAAGGGATACAACACCGATGAGCACGTACGCGCCCTGACCGAGCACGGGCCATGCCCCGTGCACCGGTATTCGTTCGTGAACGTGCGCGCGGCGGGGACCCTGACAGTCCCGCTGGACCCCGCACCGATAGACCCGATGGACCCCACGGATCCGACGGATCTGATGGCCGCCGGGGACCCGGCGGACGCCATGAGTCTGCTGGATCCGGTGGCCGCCATGCAGGCCGCCGCCGGTGGCTCCAGGGTGAGCCTGACGGGTGCATCTGGGGAAAACGAGAGGAGAATGGACTCATGAGCGCGGAGGACCTTGAGAAGTACGAGGCCGAGATGGAGCTTCAGCTCTACCGCGAGTACCGCGACGTGGTTGGATTGTTCACGCACGTGGTCGAGACCGAGCGCAGATTCTATCTCACAAATGACGTCGAGCTGAACGTCAGGTCAAGCGGAAACGGCGAGGTCTTCTTCGAAGTCACAATGCGGGACGCTTGGGTATGGGATATGTACCGTCCCGCCAGGTTCGTCAAGAATGTGCGTGTGGTCACCTTTAAGGACGTCAATATCGAGGAACTGGCCAAGGCCGACCTCGAGGTTCTTCAGGACAAGCCGGACTTCCCGGCGTAATTCAAGCGGAGGGCGGCGGAGGGGCTTATGTTCGGGCTTCCTGATGACGTATCAGCCTGCCTGTTCGACATGGACGGAGTCGTGACGCAGACGGCGGTGGTGCACGCGGCGGCGTGGAAGGAGATGTTCGACCAGTTCCTCCGTTCCCGCGCCGAAGCGACGGGTACCGAGTTCGTCCCGTTCGATGCGCACGCCGATTACGACGCCTACGTCGACGGCAAGCCAAGGCTGGATGGAACCCGGTCATTCCTTGAGTCCAGGGGGATCCATCTTCCCGAAGGCACGCCGGATGACCCGCCGGGGACGCCGACCATATACGGGCTGAGCAATCGCAAGAACGACCTGGTTCTCGCGAAGCTCGCCGCCGGGGGCGTCCAGGTGTACCAGGGCAGTATCGCCTATATTCGTGCGGTTAAGGACAAGGGAATATCCACCGCGATCGTCTCGGCGAGCGCGAATACCGTGCAGGTCCTGGATTCGGCAGGCATCGCGGGACTGTTCGATGTCCGGATAGACGGGGTGATCACCAAGCAGCGCGGGCTGCGCGGGAAGCCGGCGCCGGACACGTACCTCGCCGCCGCCGCGGCGCTCAACGTGACCGCGGACCATGCGGCCGTGTTCGAGGACGCGCAGGCTGGAGTGGCCGCCGGCCGGGCCGGCGGGTTCGCGCTGGTGGTAGGCGTGGACCGGGTGGGCCAGGCTCAGGCCCTGCGGGAGCACGGCGCCGACATCGTAGTCAAGGACCTGGCGGAGCTTCTTGACTCCGACGGCCAATCAGAGGCAGGCGCCAGATGATCAAGCACGCGGCGTACGGGACGGAGCCCTGGCGGCTCGTTGAGACGGAATTCGACCTGGACCTCCTCCCGCAGAGCGAGTCGGTGTTCGCGCTGTCGAACGGGCACATCGGGCTGCGCGGCAACCTGGATGAGGGCGACCCGCACGGGCTGCCTGGCACTTACCTCAACTCCATGTACGAGGTCCGGCCCCTGCCGTACGCCGAGGCGGGCTACGGCTACCCCGACGCCGGGCAGACCGTCATCAACGTCACCAACGGAAAGATAATCCGGCTACTGGTCGACGATGAGCCGTTCGACATCAGGTACGGGACCTTGCACTCACACGAGCGCGTCCTCGACCTGCGCGCGGGCACGCTGACTCGGACCGTCGACTGGTCCTCCCCGGCCGGCGCCAGGATCAGGCTGACCTCGGTGCGGATGGTGTCGCTGACCCAGCGGGCGATCGCGGCGATCAGCTACACGGTCGAGCCGGTGGACCAGCCGCTGCGGATCGTGCTTCAGTCCGAGCTCGTCACCAACGAGGAGATGCCGAAGCGTGGGAACGACCCACGCCTGGCCACGATCCTCGAATCTCCGCTGGTCAGCGAGGAGCACCAGACCTACGACGGTACGCCGCCGCGTGCCGTGCTCGTCCACAGGACGCGAGTCAGCGGGCTCCGGATGGCGGCCGCGATGTCCCACGAGATATTCGGCCCGGAGAAGAAAGTGCTGCGCACCGAGTCCTATCCCGACCTGGGCCGGACCACGGTGGCGAGCGAGGTGTCCCCCGGTGAACAGCTGCGCATCGCGAAGTACCTCAGCTACGGCTGGTCCAGCCAGCGGTCCAGGCCCGCGCTGATCGATCAGGTAGTCGGAGCGCTGGCCGCCGCCCACCTGACCGGCTGGGACGGCCTGCTGGCCGAACAGCGGCAATACCTCGACGAGTTTTGGGACGGTGCCGACGTCGAACTGGATGGCGACGCCGAGATCCAGCAGGCCGTCCGCTTCGGGCTGTTCCACATACTGCAGGCGGGGGCGCGAGCGGAGTACCGGCCGATCGCGGCCAAGGGTCTGACCGGCAGCGGCTACGACGGGCACACGTTCTGGGATACCGAGACATTCGTACTGCCAGTGCTCATGTACACGCAACCGTCCGCCGCAGCCGACGCGCTGCACTGGCGGCATATGGTGCTGGCCGAGGCGAAACAGCACGCGGCCGACCTGGGCCTGGCCGGGTCCGCGTTCCCGTGGCGGACCATCCGCGGCCAGGAATGCTCCGGCTACTGGCCGGCCGGGACCGCCGCGTTCCACATCAACGCGGACATCGCCGACGCGGTCATCCGCTACCTGGACGCCACCGAAGATTCGACGTTCGAGCGCGAGGTCGGCCTGGAGCTGCTGGTCGAGACCGCGCGGCTGTGGCGGTCGCTGGGCCAGCACGACGCGATGGGGCATTTCCGGATCGAGGGCGTGACCGGGCCGGACGAGTACAGCGCGATCAAGGACAACAACGTATACACCAACCTGATGGCGCAGCGGAACCTGTCCTGCGCCGCGGACGCGGCGATGAAGCTGCCCGACGCGGCCGAAGCCCTCGGCGTGTCGACCGAGGAGGCCGCGTCCTGGCGCGACGCGGCGAATTCGATGTACGTCCCGTACGACGAGCGCCTCGGCGTGCACCCGCAGCACGAGGGGTTCACCGACTACGCCAGGTGGGATTTCAAGAACACCTCCGAGGACATGTACCCGCTGCTGCTGCACTACCCGTATTTCCAGCTCTACCGCAAGCAGGTCGTCAAGCAGGCGGACCTGGTACTGGCCATGTACATGCGGCCAGAGGCGTTCACCGGCGAGCAGAAGGCCAGTAATTTCGCCTACTACGAGCCGCTGACCGTGCGCGACTCCTCGCTGTCCGCCTGCACGCAGGCTGTGATGGCCGCCGAGGTCGGTCAGCTGGATCTCGCCCACGACTACCTGGCCGAGGCCGCGCTGATGGACTTGAGGGACGTAGAGCACAACACCTCCGACGGCGTGCACATGGCCTCGCTGGCGGGAGCGTGGATAGCGCTGGTGGCGGGGTTCGGCGGGATGCGCGCCGGGGCCGGCGCGCTGGCGTTCAGCCCTCGCCTGCCCGGCGGCATCTCGGAGCTGACGTTCCGGATGCGGTACCGCGGCCGGAAGCTGCGCGTCTCGCTCACCATGGGCCGGGTCAAGTACGAGCTGATGGATGGCGATCCGCTGCCGATAACCCATCATGGCGAGGAATTGGAGCTCGGCAAAAAGCCCGTGGAGCGTAAGATTCCGGCGGTGAAGGCGGGACCGCGGCCGGAGCAGCCGCCCGGGCGTCCCCCGTACAGCCGCGGCTCCAGCAGCTGAACAATCCCGGGAGGCACAATGCCCCTGTTCTCCAGCCAGCAGAACGCCAGCGCCGCGATATGGGAGCCGCAGGTCGCCGACAGTCGGCTTGCGCAGACGGCCGGCGCCAGTCCGACCGGCGTCTTCACCTCGGACCTGTCCGTATCGGAGTACGTGCTGCTCGGCGAGGCCGGATTCGAGCCGCTGGGCTTCGTCGTCGGCTCCTCCATCTACCACGTCGGCCTGCAGGTCGGCCGGTGGAGCCAGAACCAGGAGCTGGTGGTCCTCACCCAGGCGATGTACAACGCCAGGGAACTCGCCATGGCCAGGATGCGCGCCGAAGCCGACCATCTCGCCGCTGATGGCATCGTCGGCGTGCAACTACGCATGCAGATGTACGCCTGGGGCCAGGGGTGCCT
>JASIGD010000279.1 GCA_030045295.1 Streptosporangiaceae bacterium | reverse complement strand
ACCGCGCCGGGCCGCGGCGGACCGCGCTATTCCCATCTGAAGAACCGCTGCGCCAGGAAGCCGAACGCCAGCGCGTAGGCCACCAGGACCAGCAGCGGGGCGACCGGCGGGAACCCGGTCTGCATCGAATCCTGGATGGCCTCGACTGCCGCGCCGAGCGGGGTGTAGTCGCTGATGCCCTGGAGCAGCCCCGGCATGGCCTCCCGGGGCAGCCACAGGCCGGCGAAGAACATCAGCGGGAAGAACACCAGCCGACCGATGACGCTGGCACCGTTCGCGGTCTGGGCCACAGAGGCGATCATCAGCCCGATGGGGAAGAGCCCGGCAATGGACAACGCCACCGAGACCGCGAGTCCGGCGGGGCTCTTCGGGGCCTCTGCGCCGAAGGCGTAGACGCCCGCGACGATGATGACAAGGACCCCGGTCGCCGCGACGAAGAGCTGGACGAGGCCCTGCGCGGCCAGCAGCCACGACGGGGGCACCGGGGTGGTCGACAGGCGGCGCAGGACGCCCAGCTGGCGCTGGCTGGCGAGCGGGATCGGCAGGCCCACCAGGGCGAGCATGGCCAGGCTGAACACGGCGAGGATCGGCACGTAGAGGTCGATCGCGGTGAGCCCGCCCAGGGCCTGGCTGGGCTGGTGGAATGCAGGCAGTTCGCCGAAGATGACCAGCAGCAGCACGGGGAGGGCGAGACCGGCGACCAAGGCGACCGGCCGCCGCCAGGTGAGCCTGGCCTCGTTCAGGACGACCTTGCCGAAGGCGGTTCGGCGCGCCGCAGATGGCAGCGGCAGCGAGATCGCGCTCATTTCGTCTCTCCTTCCTCGTGCCTTCCGATGATCTTGACAAAGGCGTCCTCGAGGTTCGAGGAATCGATCTGCACGTCGCGGGCGGTCACGCCGGACGCGGCAAGGGCCAGGATGACCGCGTTGGCGAGCTCTCCGGTCCCGGTGACCACGACGCGGGAGCCGTCACGTTCGACCCGCGCCACCTCGGGAAGCTCGCTCAGCAGCCGGTCATCGAACGGGGCCGAGGGCAGGAACCGCACGGTCTTGCCGCCCTGGGCCTGCGCGGCCAGCCGGGACGGGGCGTCCAGCGCCACGATGCGCCCGTGGTCGATCAGCGCCACCCGGTCGCACAGCCGCTCGGCTTCTTCCATGAAGTGCGTCACCAGGAGGATCGTCACCCCGCGCGCCCGGATGCCGTCGATGAGCTCCCAGGCGTCCCGGCGGGCCTGCGGGTCCAGGCCCGTGGTCATCTCGTCGAGCACCGCGATCTTCGGCCGGCCGATGAGCGCCAGCGCCACCGACAGCCGCTGCCGCTGGCCGCCGGACAGGGTCTTGTAGTAGTCGTTCAGCTTGCCGGCCAGCCCGAGCGCCCCGGCCAGCTCGCCGATGTCGGCGGGCTCGCGGTAGAACGACTGGTACATGTCGAGGATCTCCCCGACCTTGAGCTTGTCCGGCATGGCGCTGGCCTGGAGCTGGACGCCGACGATCTGGTGGAGTTCGTCCCAGTCGGCCTGCGGGTCCAAGCCCATGAGCCGGACCGTCCCCGAATCTGGTGACCGCAGCCCGATCGCGCACTCGACGGTGGTGGTCTTGCCCGCTCCGTTCGGGCCGAGGATGCCGAAGATCTCACCCTCAGCCACCGAGAATGACACGTCGTCGGCCGCGGTCACCGCGCCGTAGGTCTTGCGCAGATGCGCGATCTCGACCGCCGGCCGACCCCGGCGGGCCGCGACCTCCGGGCGGCCGGCCCGAGCGTCTAGCCGCGCGATCGTGCCTGCTTGTGCACTCATGAGTGCCTTCCTGTCCGCGCGCCCGTCCTGGCGCGCTCTCTTTGTCCCGCCACGTCGGCGAGAGTCCTTGCCTCTAAAAACTGATATCACTATGCTAGACAGGTAATATCAGGCATGTCAACCAGAGGTGATGAGGATGGTCATGGAGGTGCCGGCCAGGCCGGACCAGGAGGTTTCCTCCCAGCCGATAACCGAGACTCAGGCCTGGTTCGTGCCTGGCGTGCGGGTCCTGGTGCTCGGCAGCGTGGCAGTGCCGACCGCTATCGGGCTATTCATCCTGGGCATCTTGGGTCCCAAGTCGGCCAGCGGAATAGTGATCGTGGTCGCCACCTTGATCTACATCCCCGGCGAGATGGCGTTTCACGGCCTGACCTCGGTTGTCGCCGGTGAGGCCCGGGTCGTTCAGCTGTTCGGCCAGTACCGCGGCACCGTGCGGACCCCGGGCCTGCAATTCGTCAACCCGTTCAGCCGCAGGCGGCGGCGGGTGTCGGTGCGGATCCGTAACCACGAGACCGCGCCGGCCAAGGTCAACGACGCCGACGGGAACCCGATCGAGATCGCCGCCGTGGTCGTCTGGCAGGTAGCCGACACCGCCCGCGCGCTGTACGCCGTCGACGACTTCGTCGCGTTCGTCGGTACTCAGACCGAGACCGCGGTCCGCCATATTGCCTCGGTCTACCCCTATACCAGCCATCTCGAGGGGCAGCTGTCGCTGCGCGACAACGCCGATGAGATCACCGCCCGGCTGTCGGCCGAGATCGCCGACCGGGTCCGGCCGGCCGGCGTGCAGATCCTCGAATCGCGGCTGACCCGGCTGGCCTACGCCCCCGAGATCGCCCAGGCCATGCTCCGCCAGCAGCAGGCCACCGCGGTGGTCGGCGCCCGGCTGCAGATCGTCGAGGGCGCCGTCGGCATGGTCCGGCTGGCCCTGCAGCAGCT
>JASIGD010000278.1 GCA_030045295.1 Streptosporangiaceae bacterium | reverse complement strand
GGACGAGCTGACCATCCAGCACGGCCACCGCCGCCAGCGGCAAATCACCTCCCGGTCGCCATCGTGGCCGGCGGAGGCGGCGGGGGCACAGCACGTGCCCGGCACGATAACCCGGACGCCGGCCCCGTCAGCCCGCCCGGCGAAGCCGCTACGGCGCACGACCTCACACCGCAGGACTCAGGGCGCAGCGAGTCGGGCGGGGGCTTCGGCGGGCTGGTGCTGCCCTCAGGCGCCTACGTCGTCAAGGGCGACCAGGTCCGCTGGGTACCCGCGGTGGATGTAACAATCGCCGCGCTGGCTTCGCTGAGCCTGATGCGGATGCTCGCCCGCGCCTGGACCCGGCAGAGCAGACACCGCCGCCGGGCATGACGCCCCGTCGCGGCGGTGCGGCGGCGGCCCGGTCCAACCTTCCGTCCACCAATGCGTCAGGAATCGCGGGCCCGGGCTTGGTAGAAAGGCCTGGTCAGGCTACAGTCCGAGGCCGCGGCCGATGATCTCCTTCTGGATCTCGGTGGTGCCGCCGAAGATCGACTGCACGCGGCTGTCCGCCCAGGCGCGGCCCACTGAATACTCGTGCATGTAGCCGTATCCGCCGTGCAGCTGGACGCACCGGTCGGTGACCCGGTTGCACAGCTCGGTGTTCCACCACTTGACCATGGACGCCTCGTCGGTGCCGAGCCGGTCCGCGCAGTGCTCCGTGATCGCGCGGTCGGTGAACGTGCGCGCGATCGCGAGTTCGGTGGCCATCTCGGCCAGCAGGAACTTGTTGTGCTGGAACTGCCCGATCGGCTGGCCGAACGCCTGCCGTTCCTTGCAGTAGGCCAGCGTGTCGTCGAAGGCCTGCTCGGCGATGGCCAGCGCGGTGACGCCGATCGTGACGCGCTCGCGCGGCAGGTTCTGCATCAAGGCGACGAACCCGCCGCCCTCCTCGCCCAGGAGGTTCGCGGCCGGCACCCGGACGTCGGAGAAGAACAGCTCCGAGGTGTCCTGCGCGTGCATGCCTAGTTTCTCCAAGTTGCGCCCGCGGGTGAAGCCGGCCATCTCACGCTCGACCACCAGCAGGCTGATGCCCCGGTGACCGGCGCCCGGATCGGTGCGGGCCACCACGATCACGATGTCGCATAGCTGCCCGTTCGAGATGAACGTCTTCTGGCCGTTCAGCACATAGTGGTCGCCGGAGCGGACGGCGGTGCTCCGAATCCCCTGCAGGTCGCTGCCGGCCCCGGGCTCGGTCATCGCGATCGCAGCGATGATTTCACCCGAGCAGTAGCCAGGCAGCCAGCGCTCCCGCTGCTCCGGAGTGCACAACCGGTCCAGGTACGGGCCGATCATGTCGTTGTGCAGCTGGAACATCGGCCCGGTGGCGCCCGCGCGGGCCAGTTCCTCGTTCAGGATCACGTAGTACCGGTAGTCGGGGTCGCCGCCGCCGCCGTATTTCTCGTCGACGTGGATGCCGAGCAGGCCGGCCCGGCCGGCGGCGAGCCACACGTCGCGCGAAACCACCCCGTCCCGCTCCCACTGCTCGTGATAGGGCGTGATCTCCTTCGCGATGAAGGCCCGGACCATGTCACGGAACAGGTCGTGCTGTTCGGTGAAAATCTCCCGCTGCATCGGCATTGACCTCCAGCAAGATCGTACCGTCACCTGTCTTCGGCCCAGCCGTGACCGTATTGTGACCGACGTCATATTGCGAAGCATTTACTTCGAAATTAATGTTTCATATATGACGAACAAGCGGGGACGGCGGGGAACGTGACTACCGAACCGGGGACGCCGGGGAAAGCGGCAACCGAACCGGGGACGGCCAACACGGCCGTCGAACCCGGGACGCCGGGGAACGCGGCAACCGAGCCGGGGACGTCGGCGAACCCGGTCAGGCTGACCGATCCGCGGATGATGCGCGCGCTCGCGCATCCGGCGCGGATCGCGATCTGGATGCACATCAGGCTGCGGGGCTCGGCGACGGCGACCGAATGTGCGGAGGTGGCCGGGCTCTCCCCCTCCGCGTGCAGCTATCACCTTCGGACGCTGGCCCGCTACGGGTTCGTCGAGGAGGACCGGGAAAGCGCCGCTGACGGACGCGAGCGTCCGTGGCGGGCTCGCTTGCTCTTTTTCACGCTCGAACACCGCCCCGACGAGCCGCCCGCTGAGCGGGTGGCCCACCGGCTGTTGGCGGAGAACATTCGCGCCGTGGCCGAAGAGATCCGCGTGCGATACGAGGACCGCAAGTCGGAGTATCCCGATGACTGGCAAGCCGCGGCGGGTGAGCTGCTCAGCGTCGCGCACGTGACGCCTGAGGAGCTGAACCAGCTGCGGGCGCAGGTAGGCGAAGTCCTCGCCCCCTACATACGGCTGGACCCGGCCGAGCGATCACCTGGGGCGCTGCCGGTCCGGGTGATGCTCGACCTGTACCCGTGGTTCGGGCCGGAGGAAGCCCGGTGAGCGTGACCGCCGGGGCAGGACGCGCGGCCGGGAAATGGCGCTCCCTGGCGTCCGGGCCGCTGGCGGCGCGCAGCTTCCGGCTGCTGACCGCGGGGCAGTTCGCGTCCACGATCGG
>JASIGD010000277.1 GCA_030045295.1 Streptosporangiaceae bacterium | reverse complement strand
GGGGAAACGGCCGCCGCGGGAGAAAGCAGCCTGACGCGGTAGCTGCCGGGCGCGCTGACGCCGGAGAAATTAAGCTGGTACACGGCCTGGTAGGCGGAATTCCACGCCCCCACGTCGTCGGCCGAGCTGCCCCGGTACACGACCCCGTACGGGGCAGTGATCTCAAAGCCCACCTTGCCGACCCGCTTGGCCAGCATCGCGAACGCGACCTTCGGGCCCGACGACGGGTACCCCACCTGGTTGACCCGGACCTCGGGTTCGGCCGCCTGGCCCGGGGCTGCCGCCCGGCCCGGAGCCGCCGCGGCCGCCGCGGCAGCCGGGGCGACTGAAGCGAGCGTGATGCCGGCTGCCGCCAGGATGGCCTGCCAGGTACGTCTCATCTGCGGTCTCCTCAAGCCCAGGGAAGGTAGCGCGCGTTCTCCGCGATCAGCCGGTCGGTCAGGCACTGCGCCTGATCGGCCTGGCCCACCAGCGGATGCGCGAGCAGGGCGTTGTACACCCGGTCCCGGCCGCCGCGGATCGCGGCGTCGAGCGCGAGCTCCTCGTACGCGTACACGTGCGCGATCAGCCCGCGCAGCAGGGGTTCTACCGGTTCGACCGGCACCGGGACCGCGCCGCCGCCGCCGATAACGGCCGGGACCTCGATCACCGCGTCGGCGGGCAGGAACGGCAGCGTTCCGCCGTTGGCCGTGTTGACCACCTGGACATCGCGCCGGTTCCCGGTCAGGGAGGCGAGCAGGTCCACCGCCGCCTCGGAGTACCACGCGCCGCCGCGCTGCGCCAGCTGGGCCGGCTTGCGGTCGAGCGCCGGGTCCGCGTACAGCTCGAGGAGCTCGGTCTCCAGCCGGGTCACCTCCTCGGCGCGGGTGGCCCGGCCGCGCTGCTCGGCGACCACCGCGTCGTGCGCGTAGTAGTAGCGCAGGTAGTACGACGGCACCAGGCCCAGGCGGCGGATGAAATCCGCGGTCAGCCCGGTGTGCGGCGCGATCTCGTCCGCGCGGGCGGCAAGCAGATCGGGGAGCACGTCCTTGTCGTCGACCAGCACGGAGCGTTCCCAGGTCAGGTGGTTCAGGCCGACGTGCCCGAGCGACACCTGGGCGGGCCGCACGCCGAGCATCGCGGCGAAGTCGCGCTGGAACCCGATCGCCACGTTGCACAGGCCGACGGCGCGGTATCCGGCGGACAACAGCGCCCGGGTGACGATCCCCACGGGGTTGGTGAAGTCGATGATGAACGCAGAGGGCGAAGCCCGGCGGCTGGCCCGTTCGGCCAGATCAAGAACCAGGGGCACGGTGCGTAGTGCTTTGGCAAACCCCCCGGCCCCGGTGGTCTCCTGTCCCACGCAGCCGCAGTCGAGCGGCCAAGTCTCGTCGCGCTGCCGCGCGGCCTGGCCGCCGACCCGCAGCTGGATCAAGACCGCGTCCGCGCCGTCGGCGCCGTCGTCCAGGCTGCCGGTCCACCGGACGCGCGCGCGATGGCCGTGCGCGGCCATGATCCGGGCCGAGACGGGTCCCACGACGGCCAGCCGCCCGGGGTCGGGGTCGACCAGCACGAGCTCGCCGACGTCGGGCAGCAGCCGCCCGATCCCGTCTGCGAGCTCGGGCGTGTACGTGGACCCTCCGCCGATGACCGCCAGCTTCATGAGAACGCCTGCACCTGCTCGGCTCCGCCCTTCGACCTCTGGGCGACGTGGCAGGCCGCGTCGTGTCCCGGCAGCAGCTCGGCGAGCACCGGCGTGACCTGCGCGCAGGTCTCGATGGCCAGCGGGCACCGCCAGCGGAACCGGCAGCCGGGCGTCGGGTCGACGACCTTCGGCGGCTCGCCGCGGTCCGTTACCTGGGACAGCGGGGCCTTCGGGTCCGGCACCGCGGACAGCAGCAGCTGCGTGTAGGGGTGCTTCGGGTCGGTCAGTACGTCCCCGATCGGTCCTGTCTCGGCGATCTGGCCCGCGTACATGACGATCAGCCGGTCCGCTACGTACCGCGCGCTGGCGATGTCGTGGGTGATGTACAGGATCGACACGCCCTCCTCGTCGCGCAGTTTCGCCATCAGGTTGAGCAGCCCGATCCTGATCGAGACGTCCAGCATCGACACCGGCTCATCGGCGAGGATCAGCTTCGGCCGCATCGCGAGCGCCATGGCGAATCCGACCCGCTGCCGCTGCCCGCCGCTCAGCTCGAAGGGGAACCGCTGTAGCATGTCGGCGCCCAGCCCGACCACCTCGAACACCCTGGTCGCCTCCTCCAGGCGCTGCTGGCCTGACAGTTCAGGACGGTGCAGCTTGAGACAGCGCAGGATGCCGTGCTGGACCCGGTACACCGGGTTGATCGAGGCGAACGGATCCTGGAAGACCATCGGGACCAGTCCGCTGTAGCGGAGCCTGTCGCTCCGCGAGCGCATCGCCTTGACCGGCTTGCCCTGGAAGGTGATCGTGCCCGCCGTCGGCTCGTAGACCCGCGCGAGCAGCCGCGCGACGGTGGACTTGCCGCTGCCGCTTTCGCCCACCAGCGCCACGATCTCCTGCTCGCCGATGGCGAAGCTCACGTCATCCACCGCGTGCAGCGTGCGCCGCGACAGCGCGTTGCCGATCCTGAAGTGCCTGGTCAGGTGGTCGACCTGCATGAGTTGGGGGGGAGGCAGCTCGGTCATGAGTGTTCGTCCTGGTAGCGCAGGCAGCGGACAAGGCTCCCGTTCACGGGGTAGAGGTCGGGTGCCGTATCGGTGCAGGTCTCGACGGCGACCGGGCAGCGCGGGTGGAACCGGCAGCCAGCCGGCAGCCGGGCCATGTCGGGAGGGTTCCCGGGGATCCCTTTCAGCGGGGTCCGCGGGCCCCGGATCGATGGGAAGGCCTCCAGCAGGCCCTTGGTGTACGGGTGCCGGGGCTGGTCGAAGATCTCGCGTGTGCCGCCGAGTTCGTCCACCTGGCCGGCGTACATCACCATCAGCCGGTCGGAGTAGTGGCTGATCAGGGACATGTCGTGGGTGACGAAGATGACCGCGAACCCGTACAAGTGCTGGAGGTCCTTGATCTGCGCCATCAGGGAGCGCTGGGCGACCACGTCGAGCGCGGAGGTCGGCTCGTCCATGATGATGAGGTCGGGGGTGAACAGCATCGCCATCGCGATCATCGAGCGCTGCCGCATGCCCCCCGACAGCTGGTGCGGGTAGCTCTTCAGGTGCACCGGGTCGATGCCGACCATCTGCAGCACCTCGGCCGACCGGGAGGCGACCTCCTGTTTGGACGCCTTGCCGTGGGCCTGCAGCGCGTCCTTGAACTGCGCGCCGATCGACTTGACCGGGTTCAGCGCGTTCATCGCGCTCTGCATCACCACCGACATGTCCCGCCAGCGGATCGCGGACAGCTGCTTGTCCGTCAGGCCGACCAGGTTGGTTCCCTCGAAGCTGACGGTTCCCGCGCTGACACGGGCCGGGGGAGCGAGCAGCTGGGCGACGGCGAACAGCAGCGTGGACTTGCCGCAGCCTGATTCACCCACGATGCCGAGGAACTCGCCCCGGTCGACCGCGAACGAGACGTCATCGACCGCCCGGACATCGCCCGCGGGCAGTACGTAATCGACGGACAGCCCGCTGACCTCGAGGATCTCAGGTGCTTCGGGCACGCTTGCTCCTTCGCACAGGTCTGAGCGCGGGGTTGCCGATCTCGTCGAATGCGTAGTTGAGCAGGGCGAAGGCCGCGCCGAGCAGGGCGATGCAGGCACCTGGCGCTATCGCCCACAAAGGCTCGCCGGTCTGCAGCGCCGCGTTGTTCTGCGCCCAGTACAGCGTGGTGCCCCAGCTCACCGTGTTCGGGTCGCCTAGCCCGATGAACTGCAGGCTGGAGGCCAGCAGGACCGCGTACAGGGCATTGGTCAGGAAGCTCGCCACGATCAGCGAGGTCATGGTGGGGATGACTTCCATCACGATCACGTAGACCTGGCGCTCGCCGCGTACCCGCGCCGCGACCAGGAAATCGCTGTTTCGCAGCGTCAGCGCCTGCGACCGGAGCTGGCGCGCGGTATAGGACCAGCTGGTGAGGGTGATCGCCATGATCAGCACGATCGTGCCCTCGCCGTGCGCGTAGGCCGCGATGATGATGAGCAGCGGGAGCAGCGGGATGACCAGGAGCACGTCGGTCAGCACGTTGAGCGAGCTGTCCCACCCGCCGCCGAGGTAGGCCGCGGCGACGCCGATCAGGACCGCGATCCCGGTCGTGGCCAGCCCGACCACGAACGCGATGATTAGAACGTTCCTCGTCCCCCATACCACCTGCGCGAACAGGTCTTGTCCGTAGGCGTTGGTGCCGAGCAGGTGCGCGGTGGAGACCGGCAGGTGCGGGGCGTAGGCGTCCGCCGTCGGGTTGTCGTGGGCGATGACGCCGGGGAACAGCGCGATCAGGACGAAGATCGTCAGCAGGATGGTTCCCGCGGCCGCCTTGCGGTTGGACCGGACGGCGCGGCCGACGCGGGCTAGCACGTGACCGGCGGGCACCTGCGCGGCGTGACCCCCCGACGTTTCGGTGGGTACGCCGACAACTGGCATGGGCATGGCTAACGCGCCGTCCTGGTCCGCGGGTCGAGCAGCGCGGTGAGGATGTCGGCGACCAGGATCGCGACCAGCACCGCCACGGTAATCAGCAAGAACAGCGCCTGCATGAGCGGGTAGTCCTCACCGGACACCGCCTGCAGCAGCATGTAGCCGACTCCCGGGTAGTTGAACACGTACTCGATCAGGATGGCGCCGCTGACCACGAAGCCCAGGGACATCGCGAAGCCGACCAGGTTCGGCAAGATCGCGTTCCGTGCCGCGTAGTCGAACAT
>JASIGD010000276.1 GCA_030045295.1 Streptosporangiaceae bacterium | reverse complement strand
TCCGCGTTCACCCGCACCTGCCGGGTCCGGCCGAGCTGCTCGACGGTCATGGTCTCCAGGGTAAAGCCGGAATGCTTGCTGTACACCGCGCCGCCGGTCAGCGCCGCGATGTCCTCCAGCTTGTGCAGCCTGCGGTCGCCGAACCCAGGCGCCCGCACCGCGACGCACTGGAACACGCCGTTCACGTGGTTGTGCACCAGCATGGACAGCGCCGTGCCCTCGACGGTCTCGGCGATGATGACCAGCGGCCGCGGCGCACGCATGATCTTGTCCAGCAGCGGCATCAGCTGCTGCACCTTGGTGATCTTCTCGCTGCACAGCAGGATGTACGGGTCGTCGACAATGGCTTCCAGGCTGGCCGGCCTGGTCACCATGTAGGGCGACAGGTACCCGTTGTCGAACTCGAAGCCCTCCACGAAATCGACGGTCATCCCCGGCAGCGGCGCGTCTTCCACCGTGACGATGCCGCTGTCGCCCACCGTGTGCAGTGCCCTCGCGATGATCTCTCCGACCGCGTCGTCGTCGTTTGCCGAGATCGCCGCCACCCGGCGGTAGTCCTCTTCGGTCGAGATGGGGTGCGCCACGCCCTGCAGGTAGTCGACCAGCCGGCTGACCGCCAGGTCGATGCCGCGCTTGACCAGCACCGGGTTGGCGCCGTCGCCGATGGCCTGCATGCCCTCCCGGACGATCGCCTGGGCCAGCACAGTGGCCGTCGTGGTGCCGTCGCCGACGATGTCGTTGGTCTTGATCGCGGCTTCCTTGACCAGCTGCGCGCCCATGTTCTCGAACTGGTTCTTGAGATGGATTTCGCGCGCGATCGTGACGCCATCGTTGGTGACCACGGGAGAGCCGGTGATCTTCTCGAGGATGACGTTGCGGCCCTTGGGGCCGAGAGTCGATTTAACGGCTTCGGCCAGCTGGTCGACGCCAGCCAGCAGCAGGCCGCGAGCGTCAGCGCCGAAGCGCAGTTCCTTGGCCATCGGTGCTCTGCTTTCCTTTCAAGAGCTCGGGTCATCCAGGCCCGCGGCTGTCCGGCGGCCCGCGCCGGGCACGTGCCCGGACGCCGGAACGCGACTGCGCGGCGGCCGGTTGGATGACCCTCACTCGCCGGGACGAGGATCGTTAAGGGACGAGGATCGCGCGGCCGCGGACCCGGCCGGCGTCCAGATCGGCGATGGCGTCGGGCGCGGCGTCGAGCGGGTAGGTTCTGGTGTGCAGCGTGACCTTGCCGCCTTGGGCCAGCGCCATCAGCTCCACCAGGTCGTTGTACGTCCCGACGATGTTCCCGATGATGTTCCGCTCGGTGGTAATGATGTCCAGCGTCGGGATGTGCAGCGTCCCGCCGTAGCCGATCACGTAGTACGAGCCCGCCTCGCCGGTCATCGCCCACCCGTCCGCCTCGGCGCCCTGCTCGGCCACGAAGTCGAGCACCACGTTGGCGCCCTTGCCGCCGGTCAGCTCCGCGACCGCTTCGCGCTGGCCGCCGTCGGCCAGCACGGTGTGCTGTGCTCCCAGCTCCGAGGCCAGTTTGAGCGCGTCCGGGTTGGCGTCGACGACGACGATGTTGGTGGCGGTCAGCGTGGCCAGGCACTGGATGCCGATGTGGCCGAGCCCGCCCGCGCCGATCACCACGCAGGTGGTGCCGGGGTACAGCAGCGGGATCGCCTTGCGGACCGCGTGGTAGGCGGTGATGCCCGCGTCGGCCAGCGCGGCGACGTCCTGCGGCCGCGTCTCCGGGTTGAGCTTGATGCAGGCCCGCGCCGAGGTCAGCAGGTACTCGGCCATCCCGCCGTCCCGGCTCAGGCCGGGGAATGCGCCGTTCTCGCAGTGCATGTCGTCGCCCGCGCGGCACGCGTGGCACAGCCCGCAGGTGACCAGCGGGTGCAAGATCACGGTGTCACCGGGCGCCACGTTGGTGACGCCGGGCCCGATCTCGTGCACCCAGCCCGCGTTCTCGTGGCCCAGGATGTAGGGCAGCGGCGTGTGCATCGCCGCGTCCCACTGGCCCTCCATAATGTGCAAGTCCGTGCGGCAGACTCCGGCGCCGCCGACCTTGACGATCACGTCGAGCGGCCCGCTGATCGTCGGCTCGGGCACGTCGTCGACCACCGGCGGCTGCTGAAATTCATGCAAGCGGACGGCCTTCATTGGTCCTCCTCCGCGGCCTCGGGGGCCTCTCCCTGTCCTGGTGTGTGGTATCTGTGCCGCAGCATGCCGCGGCAGATGCCGGAATTCGCCTCGATGCTGACCCGCGTGACCTGCGCCCGCCGCAGGTGCAGCGGCACCGCGCCCTGATCGACCCGCGACCCCGTCGCCGGATCGATCAGCAGCGGGGCGCCGTCGTCGGCGGGCAGCCCCAGCTCGGCCCTGCGCTGCCGCAGTCGTGTCAGCGCGCGGCTCGGCGGCAGCTCGCCGAGGGTCATCGCGGGCAGTGCCGTCGGGTTCTCACCCGCCGCCAGCAGCGGCCGGCATACCTGATCGGTGCCGGCCATCACCGCCTTGCGCAGGAAGTCGGCGCGCAGCTGATCCAGCTCGGCGACGGCCTCGCCGTCGAAGGACCGGACGAAGCCGGCCTGGGCGGCCACGCCGCCGTTGATCGCGTCGGAGGCGAAGTGGTCCTCGAGTACCACCTCGGTGCTGCGCACGCCCGGCAGGACCGACACCGCGTCGTAGGCGTCGGCCACCATCAGGTAGGCGAAGTTGGGCGCGCAGAAGTAGGTGGGCAGCCTCAGCCTCACCTGGGCGTCACCGTCCGGGGAGACGGTGCACGACGCGACGAAGCCGAGCGAGGTGATCGGCTCGTCGAGCTCGGGATCGCGCACCGTCTCCAGTGCCCGCAGCATCTCCTCTTGGCAGGCTGCAACCGGCGGGGCGGTCATGCTCCCTCTTCCGCTCACGCTCCCGCGACCGGCTCGCCCAGTACCTCTTGCGCGCCGGGCGTGCCAGCCTCCGGGGGAAGCTGGAGCTCGTCCGGCACCTTGATGTTGTAGAGCTTGGCCGCGTTCAGGCCCATGATCTTCTTCTTGGACGCGGTGTTCATCCGCGGGTAGTCGCTGAACGCCTCGTCATCCGGGAACTCCCAGTTGACGAACCCCTCGACCTGCCACTTCGGCTCCCAGATGGCGTAGTCGCTGCCGAACAGCATCTTGTCCTCGCCGACCCAGAACAGCAGCTCGCCGATGACCTTGGCGAAGAACTTGGGCCGGGCGTGCATGAGGCCGCCGAGGACGACCGCGAGGCCCGCGTACACGTTCGGCTCCTGGGTGGCCATGAAGCAGAAGTCCTCGATCCGCGGCAGGCCCACGTGCTCGACGATGAAGTTGAGGTCAGGGAAGTCGGTCGCGGCGTGGTCCACGTCGGCCACGTCGAAGGCGTCCTTGTCCAGCGGCCAGATCGTCGGTCCCTTATGCACGTGCACGTTCTTGATCCCGAGGTTCTGCGCGGCTTCCAGGAAGCGGTAGGCCGCGGGGTCGCTCAGCTTGTAGCCGCGTGATCCGGTGTTCCACTCGGCGGTGTAGAGCTTGGCGCCCTTGCACCCGAACCGCTCGACGTTGCGCCTGAGCTCATCGAGGCCCGCATCGCCGTCGCGCGGGTCGAACCGAGTGTTGTAGACGAACCTGCCGGGGTGTTTCTCGCCCATCAGCGCGTTGCGCTCGGTGGTGTTGAATCCCTCCTTGTACCACTCCTTGAGATACGTCGGCTGCGTGATCGCGACGTCTACGTGGCCGTCCTCGAAGAGGTCCTTCATCAGGTCCTCTTCCGAGTACTTCTGGAAGTGCTCGATCGTCCAGTGCGTCTCCGGCGGTCCGAGCCCCTGGTAGGCGTGGAAGCATTCGATCCAGCCCTTGGCGTACTTCTCCGCTCCGGGGACCCAGTTGTCCGGGGCGGCGTTCCAGTAGTGCATGTGCGCGTCGACGACGAAGTACTTCTCGCCGTTGTTCTCGTACATGTGCCTCCTTAAGGGTGACTTGGCTGCGGCACTGAACTGGTTATATCCGGCTCACCGCCACAACATGCCGCGAGCGATGATGGAATCATCCATTTATCCGCGCGGCGCGGACGGACCGCGCGATGCCGCGTGCGGACCGCGCTCTGCGGGGCCTGGATGGCCCGTGGGGTCGGTTTCGTGTAGGACCTTTACGACCGCGCGACCAGGTCGAACCCGATGAACTCGGCCGCGTCCTCCGGGTTGGCGAACATGATCGTCCGGTCGTCCTCGTGCACCATCCGGCCGTAGTGCGTGGACATGGATTCCTCGAACTCCGCGGAGTTGAACCAGCCGGGCTCCTCGCCGGCCGCCTCGGAGATCTCGTCGTAGATCACGTCCATCCGGCCGATCGCGTCGACGCGCATCATCGACGGCAGCCAGGTCACGGTGACGTTGGGCTTGGTCGCCATCACCGAGGCGACGACCTCGCCCACCTGGTTGTTCATGAGGGTGAAGCCGCACTTGTTGGACGGCGTGCTGTCGGACTTGAACGGGCTCTCTACGGCCGTGGTCATTGCGCGAGCTCCTTCGGGACGTCCAGGTTGAGATCGGTCACGATTCCCGCGAAGCGGTTCTTGGCGGCGTCCAGGCCGTCCTCGAAGCGCGGCGGCTTGGCTTCAGGCTGTGACCACAGCGGCTGCAGGATACGCGCGGCCTTGATGCAGCGCGGCACCCAGGCCGACATCCACTCCGACAGCAGCGCCCGGTTGTCGTCGGCGAACTCCCGGTCGTTGGTCAGCAGCTGGAACATCGGCTTGGTGTACCGCAGGTCACGCTCGGCGTAGTCGTACTCCTCGGCGCCGACGATGGTCGGCGTGACGAAGTCGCCGTTGCGCGGCGCGGCGTGCATCACCAGGTGGCTGCGGAACAACTCGCCGACCAGCGGCTCGAAGACCACGTTGGCCGCGAAGATGGCCTCGCACCAGTCGTCGATGGCGGTCAGCTGCTCGGCGGCCTCGCGGACCCCCTGCCAGGCCGGGTCCTCGTTCCAGGTCTCCAGGTGGGCGGTGCCGTTGAAGCCGTCGACCACCTCGCTCAGCGTCAGGTTGTACAGCGCCAGGTCCTGGGCGGACCGGATCCGGTGCATGCTGTTCACCGAGATCGCGTTGTTGTGCATGTTGGTCGGGGCCCGGCGGTTGGCGTTCGCGAACAGGTAGAGCCCGAGGCCGTGGTCGACGTGCATCCAGGCGCCGAGGTT
>JASIGD010000275.1 GCA_030045295.1 Streptosporangiaceae bacterium | reverse complement strand
GGCTGCCTGGCGGCGGCCTGGCGCTCCCCCGCGGGCAGCCCGCGGCAGCGGGCGCTGGCGGCCGGGTTCGCCGCGAGCGGGCACGGCGACGGGCAGCTTGAGCTGCTGCGCTCGTGGCTGGAGGGGACTCCCCAGCCTTCGCGGCCGGAAGGGCCTTCGCGGCCGGAAGGGCTGGAGGTCGACGCCGACCTGCGCGGCCGGATCCTGATGACGCTGTCGGCCCGCGGGCTGGCTTCGGACGGCGACCTCGACGCCCTGGCCGGGTCGGACCCGGTCGGCGGGGCGGTGAACCGGGCGACCTGTTCGGCCATGCGACCCGACGCCGCGGCCAAGGAGGCCGCGTGGCGTGCGGCGCTCGCGGCCGAGACGGACTGGCGGATGGCCGCCGCGCACGCGCGCGGAGTGTGGGTGCCGGGCCAGGAGTCGCTGATGGCGGGCTACCGCGACCGTTACTTCAGCGAGGCGCTGCCCGCGCTGGAAGGCCGGGACCTGCGGGTCATGCGGCACCTGGCCGAACTGCTGTACCCGGCCACGCTGGCCGAGCCGGACACGCTGGCGGCGACCCGGGCCGCGCTGGAGCGGGGCTCGCTCGGGCACGCCTTGCGGGTGATCGTGACCGACCAGGAGGCGATGCTGCGTTCGGTGCTGACCGCGCGGTCGACCGGGCGGCGGACCGGGTGGCCCGCGCCGTTATTCGTCAAGCGCGCCGGCGTCCGCGGGGACGTCGACCGAGTACTGCCGGAGCACGTCCAGCGGGACGATCTCCAGCGCGCGCTGGTGGGTCGAGGCCAGCACCACCGGGGCGGCGGCGCCGTCGCGATGCGCGCGCAGCCAGTTCGCCGCGGTCACGCACCATCGGTCCCCCGGCACCAGCCCGGGGAAGCTGAACTGCGGCACCGGCGTGGACAGGTCATTGCCGATACTGCGCTGATGCGCGAGGAACTCCGCGGTCACCACCGCGCAGATCGTGTGGCTGCCCAGGTCCTCGGGCCCGGTCGTGCAGCACCCGTCCCGGTAGAACCCGGTGAGAGGATCGGTTCCACATGGCTCGAGTTCGCCGCCGAGCACGTTTCGGTCGCCCATGCTTGCAGTATCGGCACCCCGGCGGCGCGTCGCAAGATCGCCGATAAGGCTGGTGAGCTGCGCATTAACAGCGAATTAACCGTCTTGGCGAGGCGCGGCCGGCGAGCGCGGGCTGGACAGGGCGTCGCGGGCGGCTTAGTCTTGACTGTATGGTCAGTCAAAATTGGAGGCGGGAGCCTGCCTCGGCTCCGATCGACCGGTCCGGACTGGATCAGGCGCTGCGGCCCTTCGGGGAGAGCCGGATGCTCCCCCGGGCCGCGTACGTGGACCCGGCCGTGTTCGAGTGGGAGCAGCGGAACTTCTTCGGCAGCGGCTGGATGTGCGTCGCGCGCAGCGAGCAGCTGCCCGAGCCCGGCGACCAGCGCGCCGAAGCCACCGGGTCGGGCGGCGTGCTGCTGGTCCGGGACGAGGACGGCGTGCTGCGGGCGTTCGCGAACAGCTGCCGCCACCGCGGTCACGAGCTGCTGGGATGCGGGGAGTCGGCGCGGGCCAAGGCGATCATCTGCCCGTACCACGCCTGGACGTACTCACTGGCAGGCGAGCTTCGCGGCGCTTCGGGCTTCCGGAAGGTGCCGGGGTTCGATTTCAGCCAGTGGAGCCTGCCGGCGATGCCGGTGAGCGAGTGGCACGGCCTGGTCTTCGTGGACACCTCGGGCGGTGCGGCGGGGTCTTTGGACGAGGCGCTGGCCAAGCTCGACGGGGTGGTCGCGCCGTATGAGCCGGAGCGCCTCGTGACCGTCGGACGGCACAGCTACGACGCCGCGGCCAACTGGAAGATCCTCACCGAGAACTATCACGAGTGCTACCACTGCCCCTCCATCCACCCCGAGCTGTGCCGGGTCAGCCCGCCCAAGAGCGGCGAGAACTACACCGCGGACGGCGCCTGGGTCGGCGGCTGGATGGACCTGCGCGACGGCATGGACACCATGTCCCTGGACGGAAGGAGCCACGGGGTCCCGCTCCGGGGCCTGGATGCGCAGGGGCTGCGGTCCGTCGTCTACGTCAACATCTTCCCGAACGTCCTGCTGAGCCTGCATCCGGACTACGTGATGACGCACCGCCTGGTCCCGGTCGCCGTGGACAAGACCCGGATCGAGTGCACCTGGGCGTTCGCGCCCGAGGCCGTGGCCCGGCCAGACTTCGATCCGGGCTACGCGGTGGAGTTCTGGGACATCACCAACCGGCAGGACTGGACCGCGTGCGAGTCGGTGCAGCGGGGGCTCTCCTCGCCGCACGCGTCGCCGGGACCGCTGTCACCGGACGAGGACGCTGTGTACTCCTTTGTCACCACGATCGCCCGGGGCTACCTCGGGCAATCGGTGTGGAGCACGGGTACTTTTGCAGGGTGAGCATTTTCGACATCCCGGTGAAGACCCTGGCCGGCCAAGACTCCTCGCTCGGCTCGCTGTCCGGGAAGACGCTGCTCGTGGTCAACGTGGCCTCCAAATGCGGGCTCACGCCCCAGTACGCCGCGCTGGAGAAGCTGCACGAGCAGTTCGGCCCCCGCGGTTTCGCGGTCGTCGGCTTTCCCTGTAATCAGTTCGGCGGGCAGGAGCCGGGTACGGCGGACGAGATCGCTCAGTTCTGCTCGACCGCGTACGGGGTCAGCTTCCCGCTGTTCGAGAAGATCGAGGTGAACGGCCCGGACCAGCACCCCATCTACGCGGAGCTGACCGCGGTTCCCGACGCCTCGGGTGAGGCTGGCGACGTCCAGTGGAACTTCGAGAAGTTCGTGGTCCGGCCGGATGGCACGGTGGCGGCGCGGTTCCGCCCGCGCACCGAACCCGATGCCACAGAGGTGATCGCCGTCATCGAGGAGAACCTGCCCTCGGACTACTTCCTCGGCTAGGGGCGCGCGCGATCACGGGGCGGCCGGGTCAGGCCAGGGCGGCGGGGCCGCGCTTGGTCATCTGGCGGGCGATGATCATGCGCTGGATCTCGCTCGTGCCTTCCCAGATCCGTTCGACGCGCAGCTCGCGGTAGAAGCGCTCGGCCACGTTCTCGCGCATGTAGCCGCGCCCGCCGAAGACCTGGACGGCGCGGTCGGCGACCCGGCCCGCCATCTCCGAGCAGTAGAGCTTGGCCATCGAGCACTGCGCGTGCGACACCTTGGTGTCGGCGCCGCGGTCGATGGCGCGAGCCGTCTCGTACGCCATCGACCGGGCGGCGAACAGCTCGGTCAGGCTGTCCGCCAGCATCCCGGCCACCAGGCCGTATTCGCTGACCGGCTGGCCGCCGGCCTTTCGCGCGGCCGCGAACGCGGTCATCTCCGCGGTGAGCCGGTCGGCTGCGCCCAGGCAGCGCGCGGCCACCATGAGGCGCTCGAACCTGAACCACTCGTAGGCAAAGGCCATCCCGTCGCCCTCGGCCCCGACCAGGTTGGCCGCTGGGACGGGCACCTGCTCGAACGCGACGATCGGATGATGGTGGCTGATCGTGTGCGTGTAGGCCGGCGTCCTGACCACCCGGACCCCCGGGCTCGGCAGGTCCACCAGGAACATCGCGTGCTGGCCGCGGTGCGGCCCGGCTGCCAGCTTGGCCTGGAAGAAGGCGAAGTCGGCGGTGTTGAACGAGGTGACGTGCCACTTGACGCCGTCGAGCAGGTAGTAGTCGCCCCGCTTGACCGCGGTGGCCTCGATCGCGTCGACGTCCGATCCGGCGCCCTCCTCGGTGATCGCGTAGCACTCCTCGCGTTCGCCGGCGATCGCGGGCCTGACGTAGCGCTCGATCTG
>JASIGD010000274.1 GCA_030045295.1 Streptosporangiaceae bacterium | reverse complement strand
CCAGAGGCGGACCTGGTCGGCCGCGTGGTCAGCGCCTGCGAGCGGCTGGCCGCTGACGGGCCCTACGCGGGCGCCTGCGCCGCGGCGCTGCGCGTGGCCGCGGCCCATCCCGGGGATCTCGGAGTGGTGGCCATGCTGCTGATGCGGCACACCGTGCTGGAACCGGGTGAGGCCGTGTTCATGCCGGCCGGAGGGCTGCACGATTATCTCCGCGGCACCGGCGTCGAGGTCCTCGCCAACTCCGACAACGTGGTCCGGGCCGGCCTCACCAGCAAGCACGTCGACGTGCCCGAGCTGCTGAAGCTGGTCGACCCGGCCGTCACCGTGCCGGTCCTGTCGCCGCGCCGGCTCGCCGCCGCGGTGACAGGATTCGACACCCCGGCCCCGCAGTTCCGCCTGTACCTGATCGACCTTCTCGCCGAACCGGTCACCCTCCCCGGCGCCGGTCCCCGGATCCTGCTGTGCACCGAGGGCGCCGTCATGCTGCGCAACCAGGCGGGGGACACGATCAAGCTGGGCCGCGGCGAATCCTGCTTCCTCTCCGCCGCCGACGGGTCGGCCTGGTGCGCGGGCCCGGCGTACGCCTTCCTGGCCGGGGTGGGCGAGCTATCGTGAGCCCGTCCCAGCCGCCGCCGGCAGACAGTTGCGTTGCGGGCCTGACGGATCCGCGATGACCTTCCCGTATTGGCCGCGCCCGTATTGGCCCGCACCTGCCGCGTCGGCTAGACTGCGTGGGCGCAACGGGTCCCGTACCCGGTGCCGGTGGGGTATGGGGTAATTGGCAGCCCGACAGGTTCTGGCCCTGTTAGTCTAGGTTCGAGTCCTGGTACCCCAGCCAGTTCAGCCGACAGCGCGGACGCGGTACGTGTCCGCGCTCGCTCATATCGCAGGCATCACGCTGATCAACGCGCGCCCGGCCCGCGTTGATCAGCCGCGTCAGCCGCCGGTTGGCCTGACCGGCGCCCACACGGTAGTCTGTACGCCGCTGGCGATGCCAGCATCCGGCCCGGCACCTGCCGGCGCCATGCTCGGCCCCGTCGTCTAGAGGCCTAGGACGCCGCCCTCTCAAGGCGGTAACGCCGGTTCGAATCCGGTCGGGGCTACCAACCACCCGCGGCTTGTCTCCCTCGTCCGCCCGACCTGCGCCCCGGCGCGGGTCAGGTATCGACGTTCGGGTTGTCGGCGGGCAGGGGGACCAGGCGGGCCGGCGGCTGCGGGATGACGATCGCCCTCTCGACGCTCAGGTCGGGCCGGACATGGACGAGCTCGCCCGAGGCCAGCATGCGCCATCCGGTCTCGCCGTCGAGCTGCTCGGACGCGACGACCACGGACGGCCTCTCGTCCAGCGCGGAGGCGTGGATTGAGGATGTCGCGCTGCGGACGTGCAGGCCCGGGGCTGTGCCCCGGCTCGCGCCGGCCGGCCGCTCGAGAATGTGCAAGGCGTGCTGGTCCGGGTAGCGCAGCGCCCACAGTTCGCCCGGTGCGGTCACGATGGCGTTCAGCGAAGAGACCGGCAGGTGCTCGGCGATCCAGCTGACCGCGGCCGTGATTCCGGCTCCCACGTCGCCGCCGTGGGCGTCGGTCTGCTGGGTGATCAGCGCGAAGTACCGCTCGGAGTCGGTATCCCCCAGAACCAGGCTGGCGTAGGAACCCAGTTGCTCCTCCAGCCGCGGCAACTCACCGAACCCGCCGTTATGCGCCATGATGCGGCCGTGCATGGCAAACGGATGGGTATTGTGCAGGCTCCGGCCGCCCACGCTGGCCCACCGGACGTGCGCGACAAAGGTCGAGGACTCGGCCTGCCGAGCCTCGTGGGTGAATTCCTTATCGCTGAAGGCCGGCTCCGGTTGCTTGTCCACCACGGGTGCGCCAGCGGAGTCGAAGAACCCGATACCGCTGCCATCGGCGTTGCGGTGGCTCTGCGCCTCCAGCGAATCTGGAGCGTCAAGCAGCCAGAACGTCGCCCGGACGCGGGCGGTGCCGGAATTCAGCCCGAACAAGCGGCACATGGCGTCCCTGTTCTTCCCGATATCCGCCGGGTCCCGCCGTACCCGGCACCAAGCGCGGCCGGGCAGGCCGTTCCCGACGCCGGCCCCGCTACGCCTTGCCCGAACGCGTCGGCTTCGGACGAGACTGCCGCCGCGGCGTGCCGGACGCCTCGCGGGTGGTCTCCGCCCCGCTCCGGCGGGCCAGCCCGAGCGCGACCATGCGGCCGAAATGCGCGTCGGTGAGCTTGGCGAACATCCTGCCGATCTTGCTGAGCTGCGGCGAGTCGCCCCCGGCCAGGAGACGAGCCAGCGCCTCGCGCTCCGCGGCTATCCGCTGGGCTTGACCAAGCGTCTCGCCTACCAGGCGCCGGGCCCACAACGCCAGCCGGCCAGCTACCGAGGGATCCTCGACGATCGCCTCGCGAACCCTGACGACCGCGAAATCGGAATGACTTGTATCCGCCAGCACATCGTTCACCAGGGCCTGGGTCTGCGGATCAAGAAGGTCCGCGATCGTGCGGTAAAAATCAGCCGAAATACCGTCGCCAACGTAGGTCTTGACCAGTCCTTCGAGCCAGTCGGCGGGACGGGTGCGCGCATGGAACGCGTCTAGCTGTTGCATGAACGGCCGCATGGCGGCGTCCGGGTCGGCGTCGAGTTCCTCCAGCCGCTGTAGCACCTTCCGGAACCGGCCGTACTCGGCGACCGCCATCTCGGCCAGCGCGATCTTGTCGGGAAGGGAGGTCGCTATTGCCGCGTCGTCGGTCAGCCGGAAAAAGGCGCTCAGGGTCGCGTAGCCCAGCATGCCGAGAAAATCGACCACGCTGTCAGCGTGCTCGCCTCGCTGCAGTTCGACCCCGGTCACTGGCCACTCGGGGTGTGTGCGTCCGCGTCAGACCTGCTGCCCCGCCCTGTCTCTGTCACTACGCCCGCTAGTGACGTCGATGGTTCAGCCAGCATAATCACCAGTATAAGCAGGAGCCCGTCAAAGGCGCCGTTGGTCGGCTACCGTTCAGGCTTGGCTCGCGCACCGTGGCCGTGACGCGGCCTGGTTGCCCGCCTGGTCACCGACGCGCGGCAGGTCAGCCCTATAGTATTCGCTGAGGCAGAAGGAGACCGATGGCCGAGCGTCGCATCCTGGATGGTTCGCCGGCCTTCTGGTTGTTTCTGAAGTTCGTGCTGCTCGGCCCCGCGCTGCACCTGCTGTTCCGGCCCAAGGTCACCGGGCTCGAGCACATCCCGCGCGAGGGCGGCGCCATCATCGCGGCCAATCACGTTTCTTTCCTGGATCCGCTGCTGCTGCCGCTCGTCGTCCCGCACCGCCGGGTCATGTTCCTGACCAAGGTCAAGTACATTGACAAGCCGGTGCTGCGCTGGTTTTTGACCGGCGCCGGCGTCATACCCGTGGCCACCGACGATCCGCGCGCGGTCACGGGCGTCGTTACCGCGGCGGTGGAGGTCGTACGCTCCGGACGGCTCGTCGGAATCTTCCCGGAGGGGACGAGGTCGCCGGATGGCCGGTTGCAGCGGGGCAAGACCGGGGTGGCCAGGGTCGCGCTCGAGTCGGGCGCGCCGGTGATTCCAGTCGGGATCATCGGCACCGACCTCGCCTTTCCTCGCGGTGCCAAGCTGCCCCGGCCGCGCTCCGTGCGCATCGCCTTCGGCCCGCCCATCAGGTTCGCCGCCGGCGAGAAGGTCCGCAGCGCGTCGTTGAGCCGGGCCGCTACCGACCAGGTGATGGCGGCGATCCGCGATCTGTCCGGGCAGGAGGCCGCCGAGGTCGACACGGCGGCCTGAGCGGGCCATCGGCCGGCGTCATCGCTCGCTCGGCTTTATCCAGTCAAAGGTGCGTTCGACCGCCCGGTGCCAGTTCTCGTATTCGGCCTCGCGGCGCTCGGCGTCCATGCCCGGCAGCCACTGCGCCGCGCGGTGCCAGTTACGCCGCAGCACCTCCAGATCGGGCCAGTAGCCGGCGGCCAGCCCGGCGGCGTACGCGGCTCCGAGCGAGACAGTCTCGATGGCCATCGGCCGCATGACGGGAATGTTGAGGACGTCCGCGATGAACTGCATGAGGAGGTTGTCGGCGGTCATGCCTCCGTCTACCTTGAGCGATTTCAGCGCGAGCCCGGTGTCGGCGTTCATCGCCTCCACGACCTCCCGGGTCTGCCAGCCGGTTGCCTCCAGCACCGCGCGGGCCAGGTGACCCTTGGTGACATACGAGGTCAGGCCCACGATGACGCCGCGGGCCTCGTTGCGCCAGTGCGGCGCGAACAAGCCGGAGAACGCCGGCACGATGTAGCAGCCGCCGTTGTCGTCGACCGAATGCGCGAGGGTCTCTATCTCCGCCGCCGTGCGGATCAGCCCGAGCCCGTCGCGGAACCACTGCACGAGCGCGCCCGTGATGGCGATCGAGCCTTCCAGGGCGTACACGGCGGGCTCGTCGCCGATCTTGTGGCCGACGGTGGTAAGCAGGCCGTGCGTCGATCGGATCGGCTCATGGCCGGTGTTGAGGAGCAGGAAGCTGCCGGTGCCGTACGTGCACTTGGCCTCCCCCTGAGCGAAGCAGGTCTGCCCGAACAGCGCGGCTTGCTGGTCGCCCAGCGCGGCCGAGATCCGCACGCCGGGCAGGACCCGCCGGGCCAGGCCGTATGTCTCGGCCGACGGGCGAATCTCCGGGAGCATCTGGCGCGGCACGTCGAAGATCGCCAGCAGCTCGTCGTGCCAGTTCAGGGTCGTGAGGTCCATCAGGAGGGTACGGCTGGCGTTTGTCACGTCGGTGACGTGCATTCCGCCGTCGGGGCCGCCGGTAAGGTTCCAGATCAGCCAGCTCTCCATGGTTCCGAACAGCACGTCGCCGCGCTCGGCGCGTTCGCGCAGGCCCGGGGTGCGGTCAAGTAGCCAGCGCAACTTCGGGGCGGAGAAGTACGTGGCCGGCGGCAAGCCGCAGCGCTCGCGCACGATCTGCCCCTCGGCGCTACGCGACAGCTCGTCAACGAGGGCGTCGGTGCGGGTGTCCTGCCACACGACAGCCCGGCCGACCGGCCGTCCGGTATGGCGGTCCCACAGCACGGTGGTTTCGCGCTGGTTGGCGATGCCAAGCGCGACGACTTGATCGGTGCTGGCTCCGGCTTGGGCGAGGGCCTCGGGCGCGATGCGTTCGAGGTTGTGCCAGATCTCGACCGGGTCGTGCTCGACCCAGCCCGGTTTGGGAAAGTGCTGCTTGTGCTCACGCTGTGTGACCGCGACCAGTCGCCCGCCGTGGTCGAACAGGATGCATCGGGTCGAGCTGGTGCCCTGGTCCACGGCCACGACGTAGCGCTCTACCACCCCGTTCCCCTCCTTGCGCGGAAGGCGGACATCACCAGCGCGAGACCTCAAGGTCGCGAGAGATCGCGCGCGCCGCGTCGCGCACGTAGGTGACGAGCGTCGACTTCGGCTGTCCCTTGCCGTCGCAGACGCGCTCGACGGCCCCGGATATTCCTATGGCGCCGACCAGGAGTCCGCCGTGACCGCGAATCGGCAATGCCACGCTCGCTTCACCGACGGTCATTTCCCCCACCTCGGCGGCCCAGCCGTTGTCACGAACCTCGGCCAGCACGCGGGCGAGCGCCCTGGCTGAGGTAATTGTACGCCGGGTGTACGGCTCCAGCGGGTCCTGGCCGAGCGCGGCCGCGGCGTTCGCGTCGTAGGCCAGCAGTACCTTGCCAAGCGCGCTGGCGTGCAGCGGCAGCAGCGCGCCGACCTCTAGCGTCTGCTGCGTGTCATCGGGCCGAAAGACGTGGTGCACGACGAGGACCTTGCCCTCGAGCAAGGTGCCAAGCCGCACCGCCTCGCCGCTGCGCGCTGCGAGCGCATCCGCCCAGTTGATCGCCCGCGATCGCAACTCGTTGACGTCAAGGTAACTGGTGCCCAGCTGGAGCAGTCGCGCCCCGAGCTGGTACTTGCCGGTCTCGTCATCCTGCTCGACAAAGCCGACGCCCCGGAGCGTCCGCAAGATGCCGTGGGCCGTGCCGCGGGCCAGGCCGAGCGAATCGGCGATCTCGCTGACCCCCAGCCGCCCCGAGCCCTCGGCCAGCAGCCGGAGGATCGCGGCCGCACGCTCGATTGACTGAATCGGGCCGGGCATGCGTGGAACCCTACCGTCGTCGGCAGGCGCTCGACAATGCCGGCACCTTTGGCTTTCGTCAACCCCGTAACGAAGGCCAGCCCCCGGCGGCGGGGCGGTTGCCCGGCAGCGCCGCACCGCACTCCGATTCGGCAATGTCGGCACTTGTTTGTTGACGCCGCCTGTGTGGCGGCTTAGCGTCCTAGGAGCCGGGACTCAGGTCACACGCCTGCGTGTGACCATCCAGGTCCGGTGTCCGCACCCGGTCGGGCTGTCGCCAACGAGGGAGCCATGATGGACGCTGAAGTCTTCCGGGCCTGGATAAGGTTGGCCGCCGACGTGATCGACGCCAACCGCGATCACCTGACCCAGCTGGACGCGGCGATCGGCGACGCCGATCATGGCATTAACCTCGCTCGCGGCTTGACCGCGGCGCTCGAGGCTCTCGACGCTCACGACCCGGCGGCTGCAGCGCCCATGACGCCCGGCAAGATCCTGACCGTGACGGGCAGGATCATTATCTCCACGGTCGGCGGCGCCGCCGGGCCGCTGTACGGCATGGCCTTCCGCCGGGCCGGAAAGTCCCTGGGCGACGCCGCCGACGTGGACCTGCCCACGCTGTCGGCCGCGCTGGATGCGGCTCTCGCGGGCGTCCAGAAGCTCGGCGCCGCCGTCGAGGGCGACAAGACCATGGTCGACGCGCTCGCGGCGGGGAACCGGGCCTTCAGCAAGGCGATCGCGGAGGGGGCCTCGCAGGACGATGCCCTGTCCGTACTCGCGCAGGCCGCCGCGTCCGGGGCGGTCGGCACCATTCCCATGCAGGCGCGGAAGGGCCGCGCGAGCTACCTCGGGCCGCGCAGCGTCGGCCACGAGGATCCCGGCGCCGCCTCCACCGCGCTCATCCTCGGCGCCTTGCGAGACGCCGCGCGGACCAGGTGAGGACGCGCCCGGGCGCCGCTTCGCCGTCAGCCGATCGCGGTCCACCGAACCCCGTCAGGTGAATGCGGAAAGGACCACGCCGCCGCGTCCCGCGCCCATTTCCCTGGAGACGGCCCGGGCCGCTTCGGTGACCGCGCGCACCATCTCGTCCCGGATACCGGGCACGAGCAGCCGCCCGGCCGCGCCAACCACGCCGATCGCGCCGGCCACCACGTCGTTCCGGGACAGGATCGGCGCTGCGATGCCGGCGTCACCGACGGTCGCCTCCTGGTCCTCTATCGCGTAGCCGCGCTGGCGGACCTTCGCCAGGACCCGGCTCAGCCCGGCCCGGGTGGTCTTGGTCTGGCCGGTCAGCCGGGCCAGGTCGCCGGCCAGCGCCCGGGTGCGCTGCCCCTCCGGCAAGTGCGCCACGATCGCGTGGCCCAGGGCGCAGGCATTCCACGGAATCGCCGCGCCGACCTCGAGGATCTGCACGGTATTGTCCGGCCGGAACTCGTGGTGCAGCACGATGACCCGGGATCCGGACAAGGTCGCGACCCAGACCGCCTCGCCGGCCCGCTGCGCCAGGGATTCCGCCCACCGCAGCGACCTGGCGCGCAGCTCAGATCCGTCCAGGTAGGCGTTGCCGAGCTGCAGCACGCCGGGACCGAGGCTGTATTTGCCGGTGCCGGGGTCCTGCGCGACCAGGTCGTGCGCCTCCAGCGTGCGAAGCAGGCCGTGCACCGTCGGCTTCGCCAGGCCGACCTGTTCGGCGATCTCGGTCACGCCCAGGCGCGGCGTGCCCGACCCGAGAACCCCCAGGATGTGGGCTGCGCGCTCTACCGACTGGATCATGACACCCTTTCAGCGATGCCGAACAGACTGAGCATACGGTATAAGTGCCCGACCTCACCCTCGGAATCGTAATCGTCTCGCACAGCGACGGATTCGCCGCAGGCGCCGCTCGGGCTCCTGCTCGGCGCCGCAGTCCCGGGCACGCCCCGGCTCCCGCCAGCCCGGTCCGTGATCGGGAAAGCTCGCTCCCTCTTGACTGCGCCCGCTACCAGGTTTATGTTTCGTGAAACATCGTTCGGCGATGTCGAACATATTAAGAGATACCGTCTCGCCGGGGAGGTGACAAGCCCCGGCCGCGCAGGCGGCCGAGGGCCGAACGCATGCGGCGATCGGCTGGTGGTGGTAAACCGCGCGGCCGGCATCCCGCCGGTGCCGGCCGGTTGGCTTGTCGGCGCGCTCACCCGGCCGCGCGCCTCATCGGCGAATACGCCCGGCCCGCGGCGTGGACGCTGGGACCGAGCAGCCCGCGGGAAAGGTGGGGCGCCATGGCCTTAGCCTGATTCCCGCTTCAAGCCATGTAAGTAACCCGTATAAGTAAAAAGGTGCTGGGTGCGATCAGAGGAATGGTCATGCCCGTAATCGGAACGCATGCAGGTCAATCATCAGCCGCATGCGCAAGCAGGGTTAGGAGGGTATTAGTGGCTGATATAACGCCTTTGCGCGGAGAGGGCCGCACGGTCGGCCGGATCACCGGCACGTGGGGCGAGTGCTTGGCGGAATTCTTCGGAACGTTCGTCCTTATCGTCCTCGGCGACGGTGTGGTGGCCATGGCGGTGGCCGCCCTGCCCGGCTCGGGCCGAACGGCGGGTCCCACGGTCATCTTCGACGCGGCGGGCGACTGGCTGCTCATCACGTTCGGATGGGCCTTCGCCGTCGTTATGGGGGTTTATGTGGCCGGCGGCGTGAGCGGCGCCCACATCAACCCGGCCGTCACCGTGGCGCTGGCCGTCCGGCGCAAGTTCCCGTGGGCTAAAGTCGGTCCCTACGTCGTGGCGCAGGTGGTCGGCGCGTTCGTCGCGGCCGCCCTGCTCTTCCTCATCTACCACCAGGCCATCGACGCGTTCAACCTGGCGGCCAAGACCCCGAAGTCCTCGGGACAGGCGCTGGCGACGTACTCGATCTTCGCCACGTTCCCGGCTAAATACTACGCTGGGTCAAGCATCTGGCCGCTGGTCGACGAAATTGTCGCCACGGCGTTCCTGCTGATCTTCATCGTGGCGATCACGGACGACAGGAATTCACTGCCCGGGTCGAACCTGGCCCCGCTGATCATCGGCTTCGCGGTCTTCGCGGTCGGCACGTCCCTCGGCGCCAACACCGGTTACGCCATCAACCCGGCCCGTGACTTCGGGCCCCGGCTATTCGCCTTCTTCGCGGGGTGGGGAAAGGTGGCCCTACCCGGGACCTACAGTGCGCCCGGATTCCATTTCAGCAATTACTTCTGGATACCGATCGTCGGGCCGCTTATCGGCGGCATCATCGGCGTGCTCCTGTACGACTACTTCATCGGCGACATCCTGCACGCGAGGCTGAAGGCCCAAGCCGCCGGCGAGGAGGAGGAAGTCCCCGTCGGCCGGGCAGGCCCGGAGCGCGAGACCGGCGAGGTCACCTAACCGCGAGCCTGGACGGGCCACCGCGGCGTCTCGCGCCAGGTCGGTGGCCCGTCTTCCAGGCCGAACCAGCCGGAAGCCCAAAGGAGAGCCAGGAGGAGACCCGAGAATGAAAAAGCTCATCAACGATCCGGCCGACGTGGTCAAGGAGGCGCTACAAGGTGTCGCCGAAGCGCACGCGGACCGGCTAAGGGTGATGACCGATCCCAATGTCGTAGTGAGGGCGGACGCACCGGTTCAGGGCAAGGTCGGCCTGGTGTCCGGCGGCGGCTCGGGCCATGAGCCCATGCACGGCGGCTTCGTCGGCGTGGGCATGCTCGACGCGGCGTGCCCCGGCGAGGTGTTCACCTCGCCGACCCCTGACCAGATGCTGGCCGCCACCAAGGCCGTCAACGGCGGCGCCGGCGTGCTGCACATCGTCAAGAACTATACCGGCGACGTGCTGAACTTCGAGATGGCCGCGGACCTCGCCCGCGACGAGAAGATCGAGGTCGAGGCGGTGGTGATCGACGACGACGTGGCCGTCCAGGACAGCTTGTACACCGCGGGCCGCCGCGGCGTCGGGGCGACCGTGCTCGCCGAGAAGATCTGCGGTGCCGCCGCCGAGCAGCGCAGGCCGCTGGGCGAGGTGGCGGAGCTTTGCCGCAAGGTTAACGCCAACTCGCGCAGCATGGGTATGGCCCTCACCTCGTGTACCGTCCCGGCGGCCGGAAAGCCCACGTTTGAGCTCGGCGCCACGGAGATCGAGATCGGCATCGGCATCCACGGCGAGCCCGGCCGCGAGCGCAGGCAGATCGCGCCCGCCCGGGATATCGTGGGGATGCTCGCGACGCCGATCGTGGACGACCTGCCGTTCCAGTCCGGTGACCGGGTCCTCGCCTTCGTCAACAGCATGGGCGGGACGCCGCTGATCGAGCTGTACATCGTCTATAACGACCTGTACCGGTTCCTGGCCGACCGCGGGATCGAGATCAGCCGCAACCTCATCGGCCCGTACATCACGTCACTGGAGATGCAGGGCTGCTCGATCACGCTGCTGAAACTCGACGACGAGCTCACCGCGCTGTGGGATGCGCCGGTTAACACGCCCGGCTTGCGGTGGGGTGCGTAGGTGCCGGTTTCTTACCGCCAGGTCTCCGACTGGATCCAGGCGTTCGCCGCGGCGGTGGCAGAGAACAGGGAATACCTGACCGAGCTGGACTCTGCCATCGGCGACGCGGATCACGGGATCAACATGAACCGCGGCATGCAGGCCGTACTCGGCAAGATGGACTCGGCCGACTCGGCCGACATCGGCGCCCTGCTGAAAACCGTCGGCATGACCCTGGTCTCCACCGTCGGCGGCGCGGGCGGGCCGCTCTACGGAACCTTGTTCCTTCAGATGGGTACGTCGGCCGCGGGCAAGTCCGACCTGTCGGGTGACGACTGGGCGGATGCGCTGGCGGCCGGGGTGGCCGGCGTGCAAAGGCGGGGCAAGGCCGAGCTGGGTGACAAGACGATGATCGACGCCCTGGTGCCCGCCGTGGAGGCGGTCAGGTCCGCGCTGGCCGAGGGCGACACCCTGGACGAGGCGCTGCGCCGGTCGGCGGAGGCCGCCCAGGGGGGCATGACCGCCACCATCCCGCTCGTAGCACGGAAGGGACGCGCCAGCTACCTGGGCGCACGAAGCGCAGATCACCAAGATCCCGGGGCGACGTCGTCCTGGCTGCTCCTGCGGACAGCAGCGGAGACGCTCGCCGCCAAGGACAGCTAGCAGCACTAACAGATGTGACAAAGGAGAGAGAGTAGATGGCCGACTACGCAGGAGCACTAGACCAGGGCACGACCTCGACCCGCTTCATGATCTTCGACCACCGGGGCCAGGTCGTGTCGATAGACCAGAAGGAACACGAGCAGATCTTCCCGCAGCCGGGCTGGGTGGAGCACAACGCCAATGAGATCTGGCAGCGGTCCCAGGAGGTCATTCAGGGAGCCCTCAGCAAGGCCGGCCTGTCGGCTTCTGATCTCACCGCCGCCGGGGTCACGAACCAGCGCGAGACCACCGTGGTCTGGGACCGGAACACCGGCGAGCCGGTGTACAACGCGATCGTCTGGCAGGACACCAGGACCGACCGCATCGTCAACGACCTGTCGGCCAACGGCGGCCAGGACCGGTTCCGCCCCACGACCGGCCTGCCGCTGGCCACCTATTTCTCCGGCCCGAAGGTCAAGTGGATCCTCGACAACGTCGAGGGCGCCCGGGCGCGGGCCGAGGCCGGCGACCTGGTCTTCGGCAACATTGACACCTGGTGCATCTGGAACCTGACCGGCGGGACCAACGGTGGCGTCCACGTCACCGACGTGACCAACGCCAGCCGGACCTTGCTGATGGACCTGGCCACCCTGCAGTGGGATGACAACATCCTGTCGATCCTGGGCATCCCGAAGAGCATGCTGCCGGAGATCCGGCCCTCCAGCCAGGTCTACGGGGATGGCACCGGCGTGCTGGCCGGCATCCCGATCGCCGGGGACCTGGGCGACCAGCAGGCCGCGCTGTTCGGCCAGACGTGCTTCTCGGTCGGCGAGGCCAAGAACACGTACGGCACGGGCAACTTCCTGCTGCTCAACACCGGCACCTCACCGGTACCGTCGAAGAGCGGCCTGATCACCGGGGTCGGCTACAAGATCGGCGACCAGCCGGCGGTCTACATGCTCGAGGGATCGATCGCCATCACCGGAGCCCTGGTCCAGTGGCTGCGGGACAACCTGCACCTGATCTCCTCCTCCCCGGAGGTGGAGACGCTGGCCAGGACCGTCGAGGATAACGGCGGTGTCTTCTTCGTGCCCGCGTTCTCCGGGCTGTTCGCGCCGTACTGGCGCAGCGACGCGCGCGGGGTGATCGCGGGGCTGACCCGGTACGTCAACTCCGGCCACATCGCGCGGGCCACCCTGGAGGCCACGGCCTGGCAGACCAAGGAGGTCGTGGACGCCATGAACGCCGACTCCGGCGTGACCCTGACCTCCCTGAAGGTCGACGGCGGCATGGTGGTGAACGATCTGCTGATGCAGTTCCAGGCGGACGTCCTCGGCGTGCCGGTGATCAGGCCCACGGTCGCGGAGACCACGGCGCTCGGCGCCGCCTACGCGGCCGGCCTGGCGGTAGGTTTCTGGCGTGAAGTCGAGGATCTGCGGGCGAACTGGGGTAAGGACAAGGAGTGGGACCCGCAGACGGATCCCGCTCAGGTGGACCGGGAGTATGCCCTGTGGAAGAAGGCCGTAACCAGAACGTTCGACTGGGTGGAGTAGCGGCCACGGGAGCCGCCGTCGAGTGCGAGGTCCTCGTCGTCGGCGGCGGCTCCACCGGGGTCGGCGTGGCCAGGGACGCCGCCATGCGCGGCTTTTCCACCGTCTTGGTCGAACGCGGCGACCTGGCCACCGGCACGACGGGCCGGTTCCACGGCCTGCTGCACTCCGGCGGCAGGTACTGCGTGAAGGACCCGCAGGCGGCGCGGGAATGCATCGCGGAGAACGTCGTGCTGCGCCGCATCGCCGCCGACTGCATCGAGGACACCGGCGGCCTGTTCGTCACCACGCCGATCGATGATCCCGACTACGCCGACCGCTTCGTCGCCGGATGCCAGGCCACCGGCATCCCGGTCGAGGAGATCCCGGTGGCGGAGGCGCTGCGGCGCGAGCCGCGGCTGAACCCGCGGATCAGCCGGGCCCTGGTCGTGCCGGACGCGACGGCTGACGCCTGGAAGACGGTGTGGACCTGCGCCAGGTCGGCGATGGAGTACGGCGCCAAGATCCTGCCCTACCACGAGGTCATCGCCGTGACCAAGGACGGCGACCAGGTCACCGGCGTGATCGCGCGCGGTCAGGACGGCGCGGAAGTGCAGATCCGGGCGCAGGTCACCGTGAACGCCTCCGGAGCCTGGGCCGGCCGCATCGCGGCCATGGCTGACTGCAAGGTCCAGATCAGCCCGGGCAAGGGAATAATGATCGCCACCAACCACCGGCTGGTGCAGACCGTGGTGAACCGGTGCGTCATGCCGGCCGACGGCGACATCCTGGTCCCGATCAGGACGGTCAGCGTTATCGGCACCACCGACATCACCGTGGACGACCCCGATGACTGGGCGATCACCCGCACCGAGATCAATCAGATGCTGGAGTCCGGCGAGAACCTGGTACCCGGGTTCACCTCATCCCGGGCCATGCGGGTCTGGGGCGGCGTCCGGCCTCTCTTCCAGGATCACGCGCCGGCCGAGAGCAGAGACGTCACCCGGGCGCACGCCGTACTTGACCACCGCGCCCGCGACGGCGTGGGCGGGTTCCTGACCATCACCGGGGGCAAATTCTGCACCTTCCGGCTGATGGCGCAGGATGCCGTCGACGCAGCCGGCAAGGTGCTCGGCGTCACGCGGCCGTGCCGGACCGCGGACGAGCCGCTGCCCGACTCGCAGGAGCGGCGCTTCTACCAGCTCAGCTCCCGGCTGGCCGAGCGCGAGCAGACCCTGCTGGACGAGCAGCTGATCTGCGAGTGCGAGCTTGTCCGCCGGGGCCGGCTCGAGGACGAAGCCGCCCGTCGTCCAGCGCCGAGCCTGGATGACCTCCGCCGGGCGGTGCGTCTCGGCATGGGACCGTGCCAGGGCGGGTTCTGCATGTACCGAGCGACCGGGATCCTGCACCAGACCAAGCACCTGTCGGGGGCCGAAGCCGACCGGGCGCTGCTCGCGTTCCTCGAAGAGCGGTGGAAAGGCTACTACCCGCTGCTCCACGGCGACCAGCTGCGGCAGGCCTGGCTGGACAACTGGATCTTCCAGGGCGTGCTGGACGTGCAGCACCTCCCGCTGGCCGACCAGCCGCGGCAGCAGGAAACGGCGACCGGGCAGGCGACGTGAACGGGCCGCCCGGCGCGAGGTATCCCGACGTCATAGTCCTCGGGGCCGGCCTGTCCGGCCTGGTCGCCGCCATCCGGCTGGCCGAGGCCGGGCTCCGCGTCGTGACGGTGGCCAAGGGATACGGCTCGATGCGGCTGTCCCCGGCGACCATCGACATACTCGGCTACCGGCCCGATCCGGTGGACAGCCCGGCGCAGGCCCTGCCCGGTTTCGCGGCCGCCCATCCCGAGCATCCCTACGCGCTGATCGGCCCGGACACCCTGGCCGACAGCGTGCAGTGGCTCAAGGAGCACGTCGGTACCTACGCCTACGTCGGCGACCCCGGCGAGAACATGCTGCTGCCCACGGCTATCGGCGTTCCCCGGCCGAGTGCGGTGGCCCCGGAGACCATGGCCGGCGGTGACGTCCGCCGTGCCGGGCCGCTGCTCATCGCCGGGCTGGGCGTGCTGAAGGACTTCCACCCGTCGATCGCGGCCGAGAACCTGCAAGCGGCCACGACCGCCTACGGCCGAGCGGTGCAGGCCAGGCCGGTGATGCTGCACCCGTCGGCGAACGGCCCGGCCGACGTCAACTCCCTCGGCCTGGCCCGGCAGTTCGAGGATGGGGCGTTCCGCAGCGCGGTGGCCGCGGAGCTGCGCGCGGCCGTCCGGGGCGAGGAGACGATCGGGCTGCCCGCGGTGCTCGGAATGGATCAGGCGCGCTCGGTCTGGACAGAACTGCAGCAGGCCGTCGGACGCCCGGTATTCGAGATACCGACCGCCGTCCCGCCGTCGGTCCCGGGCATGCGACTGGCCCGGGCCCTTCAGGACCGGCTGCGCCGGGCAGGCGGGAGGTTCGTGTTCGGTGCCCAGGCTGTCGGTCCCGAGCTGCGCAACGGGAAGCTGGCGGGCGTGCGGATCCGGTCGGCGGCCAGGGTGACGCCCCGGATGTGCCGGTGGGTGGTACTCGCCACCGGCGGGCTGGGCGCCGGCGGCATCGAGGTCGACCTGTCCGGCGCCGTCAGCGAGCATTCCCTCGGGCTGCCCGTACACGCCCCTGGCCCGGGCGAGACCGGGTTCCTGCCCGGTTACCTGAGTGATCACCCGATGGATACCGCGGGTCTTCGGGTCGACCACACCCTCCGCCCGGTCGGTCCGGACGGCGAGCCGGTGTACCCGAACGCCTACGCGGCCGGCGCCGTGATCGGCGGCGCGAGACCGTGGCGGGAGAAATCCGGTGACGGCATCAGCCTGTCCACCGGCTACCTGGCGGCCGATGCGATCCTGAAGGAGGCCGGATGACGGCGGAGCAGGAATTCGACTTCATCCGCGACTCACTTGACCACTGCGTCAAGTGCACGATCTGCGAGACGGCGTGCCCGGTCGCGGCCGTCACCCCGCTGTTCCCCGGACCGAAATACGAGGGCCCGCAGGCCGAGCGGTTGCGCGGCGCCGGGCCGTCGGTCGACGCCTCGCTCGACTACTGCTCGTCGTGCGGCATCTGCACGCTAGCCTGCCCGCAGGGCGTACACGTCGCGGAAATCAACTCCCGCGCGCGGGCCGTCATGAAGCAACAGCACGGCATACCGATCCGCGACCAGCTGATCGCCCGGCCACCGCTGCAGGGCAAGCTCGGCACCCCCGTCGCTCCGCTGGCCAACTTCGTGCTGTCCAACCGGCTCGCGCGGCTGGTGGCGGAGAAGACGGTCGGCATTCACCGCAATGCGCCGGTGCCCAAGTTCGCCGGCCGTACCTTCCGGAGCTGGGCGCGCCGGCATCCAGCGCCCGCCACCGCCGGGACGCGTCGGGTCGCGTACTTCCACGGCTGCAGTACGAACTACTTCGAGCCCGGACTCGGCGAAAAGGCCGTCGCGGTGCTGGCGCACAACGGCTGCCGGGTCGTCTTGCCGCGGCAGGAGTGCTGTGGCCTGCCGCTGCAATCCAACGGGATCTTCGACAGCGCGCGTAGCTACGTCCGGCGGCTGGTGGCCGGCCTGGCTCCCTACGCCAGGCAGGGCTACACCATCGTCGCCACCTCCACCAGCTGCGGTCTCATGCTGAAGCGCGAGGCCAGGGAGATCCTCGGGGTGGAGGACGACGACCTGCGCGTGGTGAGCAGCCAGACCTACGACATCTGCGAGTTCCTGGCCGACCTGGACCTGGCCGGAGAGCTGAAGACCGACTTCCAGCCCGTGCCGCTCACCGTCACCTACCATGCGCCGTGCCAGCAGCAAGGGCACAATATCGGCAAGCCCGCGCTGGACCTGCTCGGGCTGATTCCCGAGCTCACGGTGATCGAACTGGACCGGGCCTGCTGCGGCATAGCCGGCACCTACGGGCTCAAGCGCGAGAAATACGACATCGCCATGCAGGTCGGCAGCGGGCTTTTCGGCGACATCCGCGCCGCCGAGCCTGACTTGGCTGTCTGCGACAGCGAGACCTGCAGGTGGCAGATCACTCACGGCACCGGGCGGACATCGGTGCATCCCGTGGAGGTCATGTACCGTGCCTACGGGCTGAGCTGACCTTCGGAATGCCAGCCAACGGCAAGAGGCGCGGGGCGGTGCGATGGTCGGCATCGTTATCGTCTCGCACAGCGCCCGGCTCGCCGACGGTGTCGTCGAGCTGGCCATCCAGATGGCCGGACCTGATGTGACGATCGTCGCCGCCGGCGGCATGGACCTTCCGGACCGGCCGCTCGGTACCGACGCCGCGCTCATCGCGCGGGCCATCGACCAAGCCTGGACCGACGACGGCGTGGTCGTGCTCATGGACCTCGGCAGCGCGGTCCTGTCCGCCGAGATGGCGGCGGAGATGCTGCCCGATGACCAGCGGTCCAGGGTGCTGCTGAGCGAGGCTCCCCTGGTCGAGGGAGCGGTGGCCGCCGCGGTCGCGGCCCGGCTCGGGGACTCGCTGGACGCGGTCGCCGCCGAAGCGCGAGGGGGGCTGGCGGGCAAGATTGCCCATCTGGCCGCGGGGCCTGACAGCGAGCCGGGCCCGCCGGAGCCAGCCGCGGCCGCCGGGCCTGACGACGGTCACCCGCTTGAGCTGCGCATCACGGTGGCCAATCGGCTCGGCTTGCACGCCCGTCCCGCGGCGAGGTTCGTGCAGACCGTCGGGCAGTTCGACGCGACGGTGACGGCCGAGAACGTCACGGCGCCGGCCGGCCCGGCCAGCGCGCGGAGCCTGAACGGCGTCGCGACCCTCGGCGTCCAGCAGGGTCACGAAGTCCTGATCAAGGCCTCTGGTCCGCAGGCGGCCCAGGCGCTCGCCGCCCTGCGAGATCTGGCTGACCGGGATTTTGACGAGCCCCGCACCCCCGGCCCGCCCGCCGGGCCCACGGCGCCCGGCGGACCCCCTATTCGGGACGCTGCCGATACGCGGACGCCGCAGGCCTCGCCAGCCGCTGGCGCGCGGCCCGCCGAGGGGACCGTACTGCGCGGCATCCCTGGCTCTCCCGGTATCGCCGTCGGCGCGGCGGTCCACCTGCGGCAGGCCGCGATAGAGGTGCCCCGCGAGCCGGCCGCCGATCCCGCCGCCGAGCTCGCCCGGCTGGACGCCGCCCTCCAGGCGACCCGGCAGGAGGCACAGGCCGCCAGGGACTCGGTGGCCGCCCGCACCGGCGAACAGTACGAAGCGGGCATCTTCGACGCGCACCTGTTGTTCCTGGCCGACGAGGCGCTGCTCGACCCGGCCCGGCGCCGTATCCGCGAGGGCAGGAACGCCGCTGACGCGTGGGACAGCGCGGTGGCCGATGTGTCCGCGGAATGGCAGCGGCTGACCGACAGCTACCAGCGCGAGCGGGTTCGCGACCTGGACAGCATCCGCACCGACGTCCTGGGCCACCTGCTGGGCCTGCGCCGCGGCGTGCTGGGCGGGCCCGGGATCGTCGTGGCCGGCGAGCTCACCCCGGCAGATACCGCCGGATTCGACCCGGCGGTGGTCAGGGGGATCGCCACGGCCCTAGGCGGACCCACATCGCACGCCGCGATCCTGGCCCGCGCCCTCGGCATCCCCGCGGTTCTCGGTCTCGGGCCAGACGTCCTGGCCGTTCCCGAGGCCACCCAGCTGCTTCTCGACGGTGACCAGGGGTCTGTCCAGGTGGCCCCGGGCCGGGCCGACCTGGCCGCTGCCGAGCAGGCGCAGCAGCAGCGGCGGCAGGCGGGCCAGCGGGCCAGGCAGCGGGCGGCGGAGCCCGCCGTCACCGCCGACGGTACGAAGATCGAGGTCGCGGCCAACGCCGGCTCACCCGAGGACGTGCGGCACGCGGTCGAGGCAGGCGCGGACGGCATCGGGCTGCTGCGGACGGAGTTCTTGTTCCTGGCCGCGTCGAGCATGCCCACAGAAGCCGAGCAGGCGGCGGTGTACGCGGACCTGGCCGGGATCTTGGCGGGCCGCCCGATGATCATCAGGACGATGGATGTGGGGGCCGACAAGCCGCTGCCGTACCTGCCGCGAGATGCCGAACCGAATCCGGCGCTCGGCCAGCGCGGCATCCGGCTCGGCCTGGCCAGGACCGACGTGCTGCTCACTCAACTGCGCGCCGTGCTGCGAGTGGCCGCCGACCATCCGGTGAAGCTGATGTTCCCCATGGTCGCCACCGAGGACGAGGTGCGCGCGGCGCTCGGGCTGGTCTCCGACGCGCGCCTGGCGCTGGCCGCCGAAGGCGTCGCCGTGCCGGCCGAGGGCGCCATGGAAGTCGGCATCATGATCGAGGTCCCGGCCGCCGCGCTGACCGCTGCCCGGCTGGCACCCGCCGTGGACTTCTTCTCGGTCGGCACCAATGACCTCACCCAGTACACGCTGGCCGCCGACCGTGAGGTATCCGCGGTGGCAGGCCTCAACGACGCTCTGCACCCCGCTGTCCTCACGCTGATCGGGCGCGCGGCCGCCGCGGCTGCCGAGGCCGGCCGGTGGACCGGCGTATGCGGCGAGCTTGCCGCCGATCCGCTCGCGGTCCCGCTGCTGCTCGGCCTCGGCGTGCGCGAGCTGTCGGTCAGCGCCGCGGCGGTCGGCTCGGTAAAGGAGATCGTCAGGTCCACCGACCTGGCCGTCGCGGCCAAGCTGGCCCGGCAGGCCCTTGACCTGCCTTCCGCCGGTGCCGTCCGGGATCTCGTGCAGAGTCATAGAGGGGCCGAGATGACGTATAGTCAGGGCCACTGACCTGGCCGTCGCGGCTGAGCTGACCCGACGGGGACCTGCCCATGCTGTCCGGGATCTCGTACCGGCCATAGAGGTGCTGATATGACATGCTGGTGACACGCGAGGCCGTACAACCGAAGCGGAAGTCCATGAACCACCAGCGTGCGGCGCAGTTCCTGAACGGGATCAGCCTGGCGCGCGTGGTCCTGACCGTGCCGGTCACCGCGCTCATCCTGCTCGGTCCGACCACCGAGTACTGTTTCGCGGCCGCGGCGGTGCTGTTCACCGTGGCTGCGGCAACCGATTTCCTGGACGGTTACCTGGCGCGACGGTGGCACTGTACCAGCGAGCTCGGCGTCTTCCTGGATACCACCGCAGACAAGCTGCTGGTTTCCGCCGCCCTTATCGCGCTCGTGGCGGTCGGGCGCGCCTCGCCGTGGGCGGCGATTATCATTATCGGACGGGAGATCGCCGTCCTCGGCCTTAAATCGGCGGCCGCTACCAGTGGCACGGTGGTCTACCCGTCCATCTGGGGCAAGTTGAAGTTCAACGTACAATTCGTCGCGATCATCCTGGCCATGCTCAGGTATCACCACCGGATTGGACCTTGGTACTTGGATGAATGGGCCATGACGGTGGCCGTGGTGGTTACCGTAGCGTCGGCTTGGAGCTACCTCGCGCCTCTTTCGTCTTCTACCAAAGGCGGGCACCAGTGACCACCTCCGGGCAGGCTCCCACCCTCGTTACGGGCGGTAGCGGATTCATCGGCGGTGCCCTGGTTGACGCCCTGGTGTCAGCCGGCCGGCCGGTGCGGGCACTGGCCAGGTCCGCGGACGCGGCACGGGCCTTGGAGACCCGCGGCGCGGAGCCGGTGACCGGCGACGTGCTGGATGCGGGCAGCCTGGCCCGGGCCATGGCGGGCTGTTCGGTCGTCTACCACGCCGCGGGCGTGAACACGTTCTGCCTGGCCGACCCCACGCCCATGGAACGCGTCAACATCGACGGATCCGCCAACGTGATCGCCGCCGCCGCCGATACCAGCGTCAGCAAGGTCATCTATACCTCGTCAGCCGCCACGCTCGGCGAGGCGCACGGCACGGTCGGCAACGAGAGCTCACCTCACCGCGGCTCGTTCCTGTCGGACTACGAACGGACGAAGTACCTGGCCGAGCAGCGGGTCCTGCACGACGCGGCTGATCGCGGCGTGGACGTGGTGTGCGTCAGCCCGTCGTCGGTGCAGGGTCCCGGGCGCCTGCACGGCACCGCCCGGCTGCTGCTGCAATACCTCAACGGCAGCATGAAGTTCCTGGTGAACACCCGGATGAGCTTCTTGGACATTGCCGACTGCACCGCTGGCCACCTGCTCGCGGAGCAACACGGCAAGCCCGGTGAACGATACGTCCTGAACGGGGCTACCTTCACCACCCGTGAGCTGATCCGCATCGTCGCCCGCACCACCGGGATCGAGCGGCGCGTCGTCTGGCTCCCCGGCCAGGTGGCGATGGCCGGCGCGGTCGTCGTCGAGGCAGGAGCGCGGGCCGCGAAGCGCAAGCCGCCGATCTGCCGGGAAATGATGAGAACCATACTTAACGGGCACACTTACGACGGGTCTCGTGCGGAGCGGGAACTCGGACTGCATTACACGCCCGTCGAGGAGACCATTACCAGGACCCTGCGCTGGTACTCGGAGAATGGCTATCTGGCTACTGAGCGGCGATAGGGCAGGGGACCAGGGTGATATATTCGCGTATGCGCCGGAGGGGTCATGGCCCGTAACGGCAAACGGCTGCTGCCGCAGGCCGCTGGCGCTGGAGCGGCACGAGGTTTCTTCCTGGGCGGCGTACTTCGCCCGGCCATCAAGCACTATGTGCATCCCGAAGTCATCGGCCTGGAAAACCTGGTCGACGTGAGCCCGCCACTGATTCTGGCGGCGAATCACTCCAGCCATATGGACACCCCGCTTATCCTGAACAGCTTGCCCAAGGAGCTGCGCCGCAAGACTCTTGTCGCAGCAGCATCTGACTATTTCTTCTCCAGCCGCTGGCTCGGTTTGTTCGTCTCGGTGGCGATTGGCGCGGTACCGATGGACAGGAGGGCCGCGACCAAGCAGACGATGGACGACGTAGACCGGCTCCTGGCGGACAAATGGTGCCTGATCATCTACCCGGAGGGCAGCCGGACGCTAGACGGGCGGCTGTACCGGGGCAAGACCGGGATCGCGCGGCTCGCGCTGTCGGCGCAGGCCCCCATCGTGCCGGTCGGCATCGCCGGAACGTACGACGCCATGCCGGCCGGCCGTTCCTGGCCCGTCCGCGGTCAAGTGCAGGTGCGCTTCGGCAAACCGCTGACGTTCGACCGCTACCGGCTCGGAGTGGCCGACCAGCTGGTACTGCGGGCCATCACCGACCAGGTCATGTACGAGATCATGATGCTGAGCGGACAGACTTACGTAGACGAGTACGTGACCAGCGCCAAGGCCAGGCGGTCGCGCGCTGCCGAAGAGACTGACCGGGCCGCGGCCGGCGACGCAGCCGGCCCGGTGCCGGCGGACGAGGCCGACGACGCTGACGAGGCGGAGGTTCCGCAGGACGAGGCGGATGACGCTGCCCGCGATGTGCCCTCCGCCTGACGCGGGCAATCTAACGCAGGTTCCCCGGCCACCAGTCGCCGCGGCCGAGCACCGGGCCGCCAGCGTGGTCGCGGACGGCCGCTGCGATCAGGCGAGGCACCGGCGACCGTGTGAACCGCGTGCTCGGGCTTGCGGGTGCGCGCTAACGTGTCAGTCGGGGCTGCCGGGGTCAGCTTCCACGAAGCCGGGCACTTCGTACGCCGGGTGGGGGTATTGGTAAAACCCCTGGCCGCTTTTGATCCCCAGCCGACCGCGATCAAGGTAACCCTGGATGAAGTCGGCGTTAGCCCGCAGCTGCCGGTCACCTGTCTGCCCGGCCCAGTAGTCGGTGATGTGCCAGACGGTGTCCAGGCCGATGCCGTCAAGCATTCCAAATGGGCCGATAGGCATCTTCATGATCCCCATCCAGGCGCGATCGACGTCCTGCACAGATGCGATCCCGTTCGCGACGAGCGTGATGGCCTCGCGGATCATCGCGCTGAAGAGCGCGTTGAAGACGTAGCCGATGTTCTCTTTGCGCATCAGGATCGGGACCTGGCCGATCCGCCGCGCAAAGGCCATCAAGAACTCGGTCGTCTCCGCTGACGTGCCCGGATGCGGCATCACGTCCACCACGTTGGACAGCCACACCGGGGTGTGGAAATGCAACGCAGCGAACCGGTCGGGGCGCCCGGTGGCATCGGCGAACATCGACGGTAGCAGCGTCGACGTATTCGTCGTGAAGACCGCCCGGTCCGGGCACAGCTCGTTGAACTGCGCGAGAACGCGGCCCTTGAGCACGGGGTCTTCGGGCACCGCCTCGCTGACGAAGTCGGCTTCCGCCGCGGCCGCCGCCGGGTCGAAGACGCACTCGATCCTCGCCAGAGCACGCTCCAGCGCGTCGGCGTCGATGCTTCCCGCCGCCACCGGCGCCTCGCCGTACGCACGAAGGCGTTCGGTTGCCCCATCCAGGGCAGCCGGGTCGGCATCGTACAGCACCACGTCGCAGCCGTGGGTCGCCGCTTGCATCCCGATCTGGAGGCCCATGGTGCCACTGCCGATCACCAGTACCTTGCGTACCTCGTCAGCGCGCATGTCCCGCCCTAACTCACGCTCGGGGAATCATGGAATCCAGCCAGAGCACTACCCAGCATGGCGCACCGCCGGCGCCGCAGCGGCGGGCTGGCCCCCGTGGCCGCTAGCTGGCGGCGGTGCTTCCAGGGCGCGCAGCAGCGCCTTCATCCACGGGCCGAGATCGTCCGGGGTCCTGGCGGAGATGAGGTGACCGTCGACCACGGTGGCCTGGTCCACCCAGTCGGCACCCGCGTTGACCATGTCGTCGCGGATGGCGCCGACGCTGGTCGCCCGGCGGCCCTTGATGATCCTGGCCGAGATCGGCACCCAGCCTGCGTGGCAGATGAAGGCGATCGGCTTCTTCGCGTCATCGAACGCCCGCACCAGATCGAGCACGGTTTCCGAGCGCCGCAGCTTGTCGGGCGCGTACCCGCCCGGGATGACCAGGGCGTCGAAGTCGTCGGCCGCGACACGGTCGACGGTGGTGTCCACGGACACCGGTCCATGGCCCTTCTTGCCCCGCACCGGATGATCATCGAGCCCGGCCACGGTCACCGTGACGTCCTCCTCGAGGAGCCGGTACAGCGGGTACAGCAGTTCCATGTCCTCGAACTCGTCGGCCGCCAGGAGCAGGACCTTGCGCTGTGCGAGCACCATGAAACCGAACCTACCCCGCCGGGTTCGCCGTCATTCCAGACCCTCGCACTCGGCCGGGCATGACATCCGGCTGAGCGGCGGTTGGGAGGGTAGACCTAGGTACACCCTCAGTTCGGTGCTTAGCGCCACTTCCGGCCCGGGTGGTGGCCAGGCAGACTGGACAAGGTGATGCCAGTGCCGAAGCAGCCCGGCGGCGCGGATCCTTCCCCGGAGAGCGCGGAGGATCCGCCGAGCCCGGATCTCCCGGTCCCGCTGGCCGCGTTCCTGAACTGGATGCGCGGCCGCCTCGCGGTGGCCGGCCGCGGGCTGCTGCTGTGGGGGCTGGCGCTGGCCGGGCTCGCCCTGCTGCTGGCGCTGCTCGCGGCCTTTACCGCGTCCGCTTTGCTCATGGTGAAGACCGGTGACCGCTACGCTCACCTGGTCGGGGCCGTTCTCGTGCTGGTGGCGGGGCTTGCCCTCAGCCCGCTCGTCCTGCTCGGCACGCGGCAGGTGGCCAGGCTGACCAGGAGGCTGTCCGGCCAGTGGTGCGCAGTGCCCATCGCCGATCCGTACCTGCCTGCGCCCTGGGCGGACGGCGCGAAGGCGGGCTTGCGCCGCCGGCTCGGGTGGCTGCTCACCGACCAGGCCACCTGGCGGGACCTGCTGTGGGTGACGGTGGACGGGTGCGTGGGATGGATTCTGGCCATCGCGCCCGCCGCGCTGACCGTTCTCGGCGTCTTCGCCGTGCTCGCGCCGTACTCTTCGGGTTTCATCCGCCTGTTCGGCGTCGCGATCGCGGCGTTCGGCTTGTGGGCGTCGCCGTGGCTGCTGCGCGGCTACGGCGTCTTCGCCAGGTCGATGCTCGCCCCGACGCGTCGCGCCGCGCTGGCGCTGCGGGTCCGCGAGCTGGCCGAGACGCGTACCGAGGCCCTCGACACCAGCGCGGCCGAGATACGCCGGATCGAGCGGGACCTGCACGACGGTGCCCAGGCCCGGCTGGTCGCCATGGGCATGACCCTGGACGCCGCGGGACAGCTCGTCGACTCCAATCCCGAGGCCGCGCGGGCGCTGCTCTTCGAGGCGCGCGACGTCTCGGTCAAGGCCCTGGCCGAGCTACGCGCCCTGGTCCGCGGCATCCACCCGCCGGTGCTGGCCGACCGCGGCCTGGCCGACGCGATCCGGGCCCTGGCCCTGGACAGCCCGATGCGCATCCACCTGGAAAGCGACCTGCGGGGCCGCCCGCCCGCGCCGATCGAATCGGCCGCCTACTTCGCGGTCAGCGAACTGCTGGCCAACGTGTCCAAGCACGCCCAAGCGCGCCAGACCTGGATCGACCTGCGGTATACCGACGGGATGTTGCGAATCGGCGTGACCGACAACGGGCACGGCGGCGCCGACCCGGCCCGTGGCAGCGGGCTGCGCGGGGTCGAGCGGCGGCTGGCCCCGTTCGACGGCGTGCTCGCCGTCAGCAGCCCGCCCGGCGGCCCCACGGCGGTGACCATGGAGATCCCGTGCGAGTTGTCATCGCCGAAGACATCTTCCTGCTAAGAGACGGCCTGACGCGGATGCTGCAGGCCCACGGCCTGGACATCGTCGCGGCCGTCGACAACGGAGACGACCTGCTGGCCGCGGTGGCCGCGGACCCGCCGGACGTGGCGATCGTGGACGTCCGGCTGCCGCCGACCTTCACCGATGAGGGAATCCGCGCCGCGCTGGCCGCGCGACGCAAGGTCCCGGGCCTGCCGGTGCTGGTCCTCTCCCAGTACGTCGAGCAGCTGTACGCCCGCGAGCTGCTGGCCAGCGGTACCGGAGGCATCGGCTACCTGCTCAAGGACCGGGTGTTCGACAGCGCGCAGTTTGTCGACGCCGTCCGCCGGGTCGCCGCCGGAGGCACCGCCATAGACCCGGAGGTGATCGCCCGCTTGCTCGCCCGTAACACCGGCGACGGCAGCCTCGCCGCGCTCAGCCCGCGCGAACGTGAGGTACTCGCGCTGATGGCCGAGGGCCGGTCCAACGCCGCCATCGCTCAGCGGCTGGTGATCACCGAACGCGCCGTGGCTAAGCACACCGCGTCCATCTTCCTCAAGCTGGACCTGCAGCCTTCCGACGACGACAACCGGCGGGTGCTCGCCGTTCTCGCCTACCTGGGCAGCTAAGACCGAGCCGGGCGGTGCATAAGCTCCGCTCCGGCGGGCAGGGGTGAGCCGTGCTCGTCCGCTTACCCGAGGGGGTGTCCAGTGAGCACCGAACCGCAATCCAGCCCGACGACAGCCCCTTCCCCCGGCCCGCGGCCAGCGCCGGAACCCGGGTCCCGGCTTCCCCACCACACGGTCAAGCACACCAGGATCAGCGGGCTGTGGGTCGCCGTGGTCTTCTTCGCCGTCATCTTGCTGCTCCTGCTGATCTTCATCCTGCAGAACAGCCGGACGGTCGACATCTCGTATTTCGGCGCGCACGGGCATCTGCCGCTGGGCGTGGCCCTCCTGCTCGCGGCGGTCTGCGGCGTGCTGCTGGTGATCCTCGCCGGCGCGGCGCGCATCAGCCAGTTGCGGGCCGTCGCCCGGAAGCATCGCCGAGCCGACGCGCAGCGTGCCGCCGCGGCGAGCGCTCCGGCCGATTCCCGGACCTGAGGGCGCGGGCTATGCGGTGAGCGGCCTCGCGCAGCTGATCGGGCGTATGCGCCGCGTAGCCCAGAACGAGCCCCGGGGGTCCTGCTAGCTCACGGTGCCACGACAGCGGATGCACGAGCACTCCGGCCCGGTAGAGGCGTTCGGCCAGGTCGGTATCGGTGACGTGCCCGGCCAGGTCCGGGAACGTGATCAGCAGGTGAAGCCCGGCTGCGACACCCTGCACGCGGGCCTGCGGGAGCAGCGCGCGCAGGGCGCTGAGCAGGGCGTCGCGCCGCTTCCGCTGCCGCTTGCGGACCAGGCGGATGTGGTGCTCGAGCTCGCCGCTGGCGATCAGGCGGGCCAGCACCAGCTGTGGCAGCGCCGGGCTGCCCAGGTCGGCGGCGTGCTTGGCGTCAGCCAGGCCCGCCCGCAGCCCGGCGGGAGGGATCAGCCAGCCCAGCCGCAGCCCCGGGGCCAGCGTCTTGGAGGTCGTGCCGGCGTAGGCGACGCGTGCCGGGGCCGAGGCCTGTAGCGCGGGGACCGGCGCCCGGTCGTACCGGTACTCGGCGTCGTAGTCGTCCTCGATGATCAAGGCGTCAGCCGCCGCGGCCCAGTCCAGCAGCTCGCGGCGGCGCTGCGCGGCCAGCACCACCCCGGTGGGGAACTGGTGGGCGGGCGTGAGCAGCGCGGCCCGCAGATCGCTCGTGACCAGGTCGCCGGTTTTCAGCCCGTGGTCATCGACCCGGACCGGGACCGGGCGCAGGCCCCAGTAGGTGAGTTCGTCGCGGGATCCGCGGGAGCCGGGGTCTTCGACCGCGATGCCGGTCCGCCCCCGCGCGCTCAGCCACTGGGCGAGCAGGGCGAGGGCCTGGGCCACCCCGTTGACGACGATGATGTCATCGGCCGCGGCCCGTAGCCCCCGGGTGCGGGCGAGCCAGCCCGCGAGCTCGCGCCTCAGCCGTTCGCTGCCGCGCGGGTCGCCGTAGCCGAGGTCGGCCACGCTGGCCTGCTTGAGGACGGACCGCTCGGCGCGCAGCCAGGCGGCGCGGGGGAAGCCGGAAAGGTCCGGCACGCCGGGAGAGAGGTCGAGCTCGGCCTGGACCCCCCAGCGCTGCGGGAGCGCCGAGGGAGCAGGCCGCGCCGGTTCGTCCGGAGCGGGGCCGGCCGACCGCCGTCCGGTCCCCGGCGACGGCCCGCTGACCGTCGTTCCCGCCCCCGGCCGGGCGCTGACCAGGCCCTCGTCCGCGAGCCGCTGGTAGGCCTCGACGATCACGCCGCGCGAGACGCCAAGCTCATCGGCGAGCACCCGGGTCGCGGGCAACGTCACCCCGGTCCGCAGCCGCCCATCGATGATGGCGGCCCGGATCGCGTTGACCAGCCAGCTGGTCAGTCCCCGGGCGGGTGCCGCCGCCGGGGTCAGCTGCAGGAAGTCGGCTCCTTCCGCTCCGGTCATTGGTCCATCATAAAGTGATCTGATTGGTCCTGTTAATCGGACCACTCCGTCCGTAGCCTGGGCATCATGTCAGCTCTTCGCGTGGCGCAGGCACCCGGCCCGACGGCGCCCGCCGGCCCGGGCGCACCCGGCGGGCAACCCGCACCCGGCGGCCGGCC
>JASIGD010000273.1 GCA_030045295.1 Streptosporangiaceae bacterium | reverse complement strand
GTCACCACCCAGGACAGGTGCGCCACCCCGCCCAGGTCGCCGACGATCCGCGGCAGCGCGGTGCTCACGATGAGCTGGTCGAGCATGGCGAGCAGGATGGCGAGCAGCAGCCCCGGCAAGATGATCATCACCTCGCGGTGCGCCAGGAACTGCCCGCCCCCGCCCGGCACTTCCTGCCCGTTCGCCCCAGGCCCCGTTGCTCGCGCCACCTGCCCGCTCCCTTCCGCCGCTTCCCGGCCGCTGCTTGCCGTCCGTGCCCTGCTTTTGCGTCCCGTCCGCGTCCGCTACTTCCCGTCCGCGCCTTCACAGGCTACACTACTTACCGGCCGGCAAGTTATTATGCTAGGCTGTCAGCTAACCGGCCGTCAAGTAAATTACGGCCACTCCTCCGCAGGGAAGTGAGACACGGACATGCACGACCAGGGGTCTGCGCCGCGGACCGATACCCGGTCGCGGGCGCAGAAGGTTGCGCTCGAGCTGTTCGCCGAGCAGGGCTACGAGAAGACCTCGCTGCGCGAGATCGCCGAACGCCTCGGCGTGACCAAGGCCGCCCTGTACTACCACTTCAAGTCCAAGGAAGACATCGTCCACAGCTTCACCGACGACTACTTCGCCGAGATCGACGCCCTCCTGGACTGGGCCAAGGACCAGCCGCGGAACGACGCGACGCGCCGGGAGATCCTGGACCGCTACGTCGGGACCGTGCTATCCGGCAGTGAGGTCTTCCGCTTCCTGGAGCAGAACCGCGCGGCGGTGCAGGCCATGGAGCCCAAGGAGAGGTTCGCGCGCTTCCGCGGCCGGCTCGACGCGCTCGTCGACCTGCTCGCCGGGCCCGACGCCCCGCTGCGCGACCGGGTACGCGCCACCACCGCCGTCCTGTCGGCCGGCGCCACCTGCCACGTCTACCTCCAGCAGGTCGACGACCCGGACAAGCTCCGCGCGATCGTGCTGGAAATCGCCACCGACCTGATCCACTAGGCCTGCTCGCTGACCTCCCCCGCGGCGGCCTTCGCGGCCCGGACTGCGTCCCGGCAGGCGGCGAGGCTGTCCCGCGTGCTCAGGGTCCGGGGATGGTCGGCGCCCAGCAGCCGCTCGCAGACAGCCAGGTTCCGCTCGAACAGCTCGACGGCCTCGGCGATCCGGCCCACGTCCCGGTAGGCGATAGCGAGATTGTTCCGCGCGCCCAAGGTCCGGGGATGGTCGGCACCCAGCAGCCGCTCCCGGGAGGCCAGAATCTGCTCGACCACCGGGATCGCCTCGGGGATCCGGCCCGTCTCCCGGTAGGCATTGGCCAGGTTGTTCCGCGAGCGCAGGGTGTCGGGATGGTCGAGACCCAGCAGCCGCTCCCGGGCGGCGAGGGTCTGCTCGAACAGCGGGATGGCCTCAACAGTCCGGCCCGCGTCCCGGTAGGCCGCGGCGAGGCTGCCGCGCGTGTTGACGGTGTTGCGGTGGTTGACGCCGAGCAGCCGCTGCCGGGCGGCCAGGGTCTGCTCGAACAGCGGGACCGCCTCGGCGACCCGGCCCGTGCCCTGGTAGGCGGTCGCGAGATTGTTCCGCGAGTTCAGCGTATCGGGATGGTCGGCACCCAGCAGCCGTTCCCGGCCCGCGAGGGTCTGCTCGAACAGCGCGACCGCCTCGGCGGCACGGCCCGCCGCCAGGTACGCGGCCGCCAGGCTGTTCAGGGCGTTCAGGGTGTCGGGATGGTCGGGACCGAGGACCCACTCCAGGTCTGCGGCCAGCGGCTTGCCGACCGCGATGGCCTGCGCGCTGTCGCCCAGCTCGATCAGGTGATACAGGGCCAAGAACCGGAGCCGAAAGAAGGCTCTGGCTAGTTCAGCGTCAGCCTCAGCCACGGAGAGGGGCGTGTTATCCAGCAGCGCCATCACCTGCCGGGGGAAATCCCTGACGGAACGGCGATCCTGCGACCCGGCGAGCGTCCCCGCGTGGGCCTCCAGTACGGCGGCGGCGGCCCGGCAAACCGCGGTCAACCGCTCCTGCCGTTCCAGCGTCTCGCGCACCACCTGCCGCACCAGGTCGTGCATGACGACGGTCCGGCCGTCGAGGCTGACGGTCACAAGCGACAGATCGCTCAGCCGTTCGACCGCCGCATCCACCACATCCGTGCCCACGCGCTGCCGGCTGGCCAGTGCGCCCGCCTGCCCGGCGACGTGCAGGAGGTCCCGGCGGACCCCCGCGGCCGACAGCACCGCGATCATCTCGGTCACCCCGGCGCACACGCCCGCCTGACCGGACGCCCGGGCCTCGTCCAGGGCCAGCAGCACCGCCTCGGCGACCCCGGACGGGCCGGGCTGCCCCTCGCCCCGGGCCGGGTGCTCCCCGGCTGATAGCGCCCGCAGGCGCTCCAGGTACGCCTCGTGTCCGAGGCGCCGTCCGGCGATCACCCCGGCGGCGGTCGCCAGGGCCAGCGGCAGATACCCTAGCTCGGCGGCCACGGCCGAGGCTGCCGTGTCGTCGGACAGGTCGGTTCGTCCGGACAGGACCGCCAGCGCTTCATCGGCGGTGAACACCGCCGTCCGGACGCTGGTGCCCAGGTCGGCTAGCGACGGCTCGGTGCTGGTGATCAGCACCCGGGCCACGCCGGAGGCGGGGATAAACGGTCGCAAGGCATCCGGGTCACCGGCGTTGTCGAACACGAGCAGGCGGCGATCCCCGTCGGCCTCCAGCCAGCGCCGCACCGCCCGGCCCGCATCGGCCGCGTCCCGGACGGAAGCATCAGACAGCCCGGCCGCGTCCGCCACCGCAGCCAGGTCACCCAGCAGGCTGCCGGTGTCGCCGGCGTTGACCCAGGCCACCAGCCGCCAGCCCCCCGCCAGCTTGGCCCGCGCGTATGCGGCGGCGAGCTCAGTTTTGCCCGTGCCCTGGTCGCCGATCAGGACCGATACGGCGTGATCGGCCCGGTTCAGCCGTGTCATCAGATCCGGTCTGGGCTGGAAGCCGGGGGGCTGCCCCGGGATCGCGCCCACCACGAGCTGGCCGCCCGGTGCCTCCTGCGCGGGCGACCCGGGGGACTTCGCCGTCTCGGCGCTGGCGGTTCGCTGCTCCCGGGCCGCGCCCGGCGCTCGCGGCTCGGGTACCGGCGTTACTGCAGCCGTCCGATCCACCGCACCCCCACGAGGATTACGGACCCTGGACAGTAGCCGCCGTGACACTGCGGTTACAGACATTTACATAACCCGCCTGGCCTGGACTAAACAAGGCGGTCCGGTCGGACCAGCGGGCTCAGCGACGGGCAGGCCCGGCGGCGGCGCGGATGAGGGGGAGGATGCGGTAGCGGACTTGGGTGGCGAGGGAGATCAGGGTCGAGGAGCGGACTACGCCCTCGGCGGAGACGATCGCGTCGAGCACGCGCTGCAGGTCGGCGTTGGTGCGGGCGACGACCCGGCAGAGCAGGTCGCCGGCGCCGGTGATGGTGTGCACCTCGAGGATCTCGGGGATGGCGGCCAGCCGTTCGGCGACGGGATCATGGCCGCCGGCCTGGCGGATCTCGAGCGTGATGAACGCGGTGACCTCGTAGCCGAGCGCGGCCGGATCCACGTCGGGCCCGTAGCCGGTGATCACGCCGCGGTCGCGCATCCGGTCCAGCCGCGCCTGCACCGTCCCGCGGGCGACGCCGAGCCGCCGGGAGGCCTCGAGCACGCCCACCCTCGGCTCGGCGGCCAG
>JASIGD010000272.1 GCA_030045295.1 Streptosporangiaceae bacterium | reverse complement strand
ACGCTCGGGTCGCGCGAGGTGATCTTGACGGTGCCGCGCGAGTCCGAGTACATGGGCCCGATGTGCACCTGGTAGCCGTGGCCGCCCGCGGGAGACGAGCCGTCGTAGCGGATCGCGATCGGCAGGAAGTGGAACATCAGGTTCGGGTACGCCACGGTGGCGTTGCTGCGGGCGAAGCCGCCGCCCTCGAAATGGTTGGTCGCGCCGGGGCCGGTCCGCGCGAACAGCCACTTCGCGCCGACTATCGGCCGGTTGCGCCACTTGAGCGCGGGCGCGACCGACACTGGCTGTTTCGAGCCGTACTGGACGTAGACCTCCAGGTGGTCCTGCAGGTTCTCGCCGACGCCGGGCAGGTCGGCGACCACGTCGATGCCGAGCCCGGCCAGCTCGCCCGCGTGGCCGACGCCGGACAGCTGCAGCAGCTGCGGTGAGTTGATCGCCCCGCCGCACAAGATGATCTCGTCGGCCCTGACCCTCTTGACCTTCCGCTGGTGGGTGAACTCCACGCCGACCGCGCTCCGGCCGCGGAAGATGATCTTGGTGACGAAGGCGCGGCAGGCGACGGTGAGGTTGGCGCGGTCCATCACCGGGTGCAGGTACGCGCGCGCGGCCGACAGCCGCATGCCCCGGTGGATGTTCCGGTCGAAGGCGTTGAAGCCCTCCTGCCGGTAGCCGTTCACGTCGTCGGTGAGGGAGTACCCGGCCTGCTGCACCGCGGCGAAGAACGCGCCGAACAGCGGGTTGTCCGCGGGGCCGCGCTCGAGTACGAGCGGTCCGTGCCGGCCGCGGAACGGGTCGCCGGGGTCCGCGGCCAGGCACGTCTCCATCCGCTTGAAGTACGGCAGGCAGTGCGCGTAGTCCCAGTCCGCCATGCCCGGATCGGCGGCCCAGCGCTCGTAATCCAGGGGGTTGCCGCGCTGGAAGATCATCCCGTTGATGCTGCTCGACCCGCCGAGGACCTTGCCCCGGGCGTGATAGATCCGCCGCCCGTTCAGGTACGGCTCGGGCTCGCTTTCGTACTTCCAGTCGTAGAAGCGGTTGCCGATGGGGAACGTGAGCGCGGCGGGCATGTGGATATACGCGTCCCAGATGTAATCGGGCCGTCCGGCCTCCAGTACCAGCACCCGCGTGCCCGGGTCGGCGGACAGCCGGTTCGCCAGCGCGCTGCCTGCCGATCCGCCGCCGACTATGACGAAGTCATAAGGTGCCATGGTGCCTCTCCGCTGTCCGTGCTGTCCGTGCCGCCTCAGGCCTGGGTGGCGGCGTCGAGATTCTCGCGCACGGTCTGGGTCATCTGGTCATCGGGCCCCAGGTAACGCTCGCAGTCGGACAGGGCCCGCTGCAGGACGGAGACGACGTCGGACAGCCGGCCGACCGTGTAGTACGCCGAGGCCAGGTTACACCGGGTGGTCAGCGTCTCGATGTCACCCGGCCCGAGCATCCGCTCGCTGTCGGCCAGCGCCCGCTCGTACTGCGGGATCGCTTCGGTCAGCCTGCGCGCCTGCTGGTAGCACGCGGCCAGGTTGGAGCGCGCCGTCAGCGTATCGCGGTGATCGGGTCCCTGGACCCTCAGCCGGTCGGCGAGCGTGCGTTCGTAGGCCGGGATGGCCTCGCGCAGCCGTCCCGCGCTGCGGTACGCGTAGGCCACGTTGGCGCGGGCCGCGATCGTGTCCGGGTGATCGGCGCCCTCGACCCGCTCCCGGTCGGCCAGGACCCGCTCATACTGCCCGACGGCATCCTTGAGCCTCCCCGCGGCGCGGTACGCCGTGGCGAGGCTGGCGCGGGCCGCGATCGAGTCGGGGTGGTCACGCCCGTGCATCCGCTCCTGGTCGGCGAGCGCCCGAGCGTACTGGTCGATCGCCTCCTTGCTGCGCCCGCTGGCCGCGTAAGCGGCTCCCAGGCTGTTCCGCGCGGCCAGCGTGGTGGGGTGGCCGACACCGAGCAGGCGCTCGGAGTCGGCGAGCAGCATCTCGTAAGCGGAGATGGCGTCCTGCGGCTTGTCGGCCTTCTGGTACGCCTCCGCCAGGCTGGCGCGCGAGTCCAGCGTGACCGGGTGGCCGGCGCCGAGCAGCCGCTCGGAATCGGCCACCGTGCGCTCGTACAGGGCGACCGCGTCGGCGGGCCTCCCGGCCGTCTGGTAGGCGTGAGCGAGATGGCCGCGGGCCGCGATGGTCTCGGCGTGCTCGGGTCCCTGGTTGCGTTCCCGGTCCGCGAGCGCGGCCTGGAAGACCGAGATGGCCTCCGAGGACAGGCCGGCCGATTCATAGGCCGCGGCGAGCCGGTCCCTGGCGACCACCGCGTTGGCGTGCCCGGACCCCAGCAGCCGGGTGCTGGTGGCCGCCATGGACTGCCAGTACTCGATGGCCGCGCCGGCCAGCCTGCTGTTCTCCAGCGACAGCCCGCTGCGGAACAGCAGCGGATGCGCCTCGGGTTTCCATAGCATTCCGCCGTCATGAGCCTGCAGCGTCGCGGTGCAGTCCCGCAGCGCCTGATCGAGCTGCGGCCCGCCTTCGCCTTCCGGCCAGGTCTCGAGCAGCGCGTCCGCGGCGGCGAGCACGACCTGTTCGAGGTCGGCCTCCGGCAGCCAGGCGTGCACGGCGGCCTGGACGCTGGCGTGCATCTGCACCGTCCGCACCGGGCTGGCCGGATCGATGGTAACCAGGCCCGCCGCGGCCAGGTTGTTGATGGCGGCGCGCACCATGTTCTGGTCCGCCGCGCCGGCGGTGCTCGGCCGGCCTGCGATGTAGCTGCAGGCGGACGGGCTGGTCAGCACGGCGCCGGGCACCCCGTGGTGGTCCAGCATCGCGGCCAGCACCAGAGTCGGCCAGGCCATCCCGGCGGGCGGGAGCTCGTGCGCGCACTCGGCCGCCAGCGACCAGGTGGCCAAGACCGGGGCCGATACGCCGTCCAAGGCGGACATGTGCCTGCGCCGCTCGGTCAGCTGGACGCGGTACTCCCGGCAGCCCTGCTTGCGCGCGTTCATCACCGCGGTGGCCTGGGCCAGGCCGAGCGGCAGGCCGTCGAGGTCCTCGCCGAGGTCCAGAGCCTCGATCCGCTGGTCGGGATGGTCGGTGAGCCTGGAGCTGAGATAGGACAGCGCCTCCCGACGGCTCAGCCCGGAAATCGGGACGACCCTGACGTCCCTGCTCTCGAAGGACGCGGCGGGCAGCCGGGTCGTGATCAGGACCCGGCCGGACGCGCCGCCCGGCCACAGGCCCTCGAGGTCGGAAAGCGCGGACAGGTCGTCGATGACCAGCGCCCACGGGCGCGTGGTGTGCGCCAGCCAGGCGGTGAAGCGGGCGGCCGCCGCCTCGGCGCCCTCGTCGGAGTGGCTGGCGTCGACCGTGTTCGCCGCCTGCGCGAAGCCGGTGACGATCGATTCCCGGTTGGTCGCGGTCACCCAGACCAGCACCTCCACCAGCCGGCCGTTCCACATGGCGTGGGTGAATTCCACCGCGAGCTGCGTCTTGCCCGTTCCGCCCTGGATGGCCGGCGCCGAGTCCGTCTCATCGCCGTGCACCAGGACGACGGTTACCCCCGGGTGCACGCTGGTCGCCAGCTCGGGGTTGGTTTCGGTGCGCGTGTAATAGGTGTCCGCGAGCGGCGGCACGGTCCCGGACAGCAGGATTCCCGACTGCGTCGGCGTTCCGGGTTGCTGTGCGGCCACGTTCGACAGCCTCCGTTGCCTGCGTTGGAGTCCGCTGCCGCGGACCCGTGGAGACCAGGCTCGCGCGTAGCGCCCAAGCCAGGCCTCATTGGGCATGATATTCAGGATTCTCGCGGCATGAATATGTGTCGCGATAAGTCACGCTATGTGCCCGGCGATCCGGATCGTGTCCATTCGGGCACATTTTGTGTTGTCTCCTGCTGGGCAGATTCTAGCTAACGCCCGCCCGGCAGCGCGGGCCTAATGAGTTTTTCCGCGCCGGTCGCAGGCGGCCCGCGGCGGGGACCGGGTTAAGTCCGGCTCAACCGGTTCATGTCCCGGTCGCGGCCTCGAGGTTGTCCCGTACCGTCTGGGTCATCGGGTGATCCGGGCCGAGGTAACGCTGGCTGTCGTCAAGGGTGCGCCGCAGCACCGTGACCACCTCCATCAGGCGGCCGTCCGCGAAGTGGGCCGCGGCCAGGCTGGACCGGATGGTCAGCGTTTCCAGGTCCCCGGGGCCGAGCAGCCGCTCGCAGTCGGCCAGCGCGTGCTCGTACCCGGCGATGGCGTCGGACAGCCGGCCGACCTGCTGGTAGGCGGAGGCTAGGTTGCAGCGCGCAGTCCGCGTGTCCGCGTGATCCGGTCCCTGCACCCGTTCCCGGTCGGCCAGGGTGCCCTCGTAGACCGGGATCGCCTCGCGCAGTTGCCCGGCGCTGCGGTAGGCGAACGCGAGGTTGGCGCGCGCCGTGATCGTGTCCGGGTGGTCCGCGGCCGCGGTCCGCTCCCGGTCCTCGACCACCCGCTTGTACTGCGCGATCGCGTCTTTCAGCTTGCCCCCGCGGCGGAACGCCGAGGCCAGGTTCGCGCGCGCCGCGATGGCGTCCGGATGATCCGCGCCGCCCATCGCCTCGTAGTCCGCCAGCAGCCCCTTGTAGTGCTCGATCGCCTCCTTGGACTGCCCGCTGGCCAAGAACGCGGCGGCCAGGCTGTCCCGCGCCGCCAGCGTGGTGGGGTGCACCGCGCCGAGCAGCCGCTCCGCGTCGGTGGCCAGCATCTGATGCGCGGTGAGCGATTCCTTGTTCAAGGCGGCGCCCTGGTAAGCGGCGGCCAGGCCCGCCCGCGCGGCCATGGTGACCGGATGCCCGAGGCCGAGCTGCTGGCTGGAGTCGGCCACCGTCTGCTCATACAGCGCCATGGCCTCGGCCGGCCTTCCGCCGCTGGAGTAAGCGTGCGCCAGCCGGATGCGAGTCGCGATCGTGTCGGGGTGCTCGGGCCCGAAATTCCGCTCCCGGTCGGCCAGGGTGTTCTGGAACGCCTCGATCGCCTCACCGGAGCGGCCCGCCGTCTCGTAGGCCACGGCGAGCCTGTCGCGGGCCGCTACCGCGTTGGCGTGCCCGGGACCGAGCCTGCGGGCGCAGCCCGCCGCCACGGACTGCCAGTACGCGATGGCGGAATCGGTGAGCCCGCCGTCTTCCAGGCTGCGGCCCGCGCGGAACAGCAGCGGATGGGCCTCCGGCTGCCACAGCGCATCCTGCGTGCCCTCGGCCGCGCGCAGGCTGGCCGCGCAGTCGCGGCAGGCCGCCTCGAGCTGGGCCGCCTCAGCTGGCCCGCGGCGGGCCTGCACCCCACTGCCTGGTTCTGGCCACGTCTGAACCAGAGCGTCCGCGGCGGCGACCAGCACCTGCTCCAGGTCCGCGGGTGGCAGGTAGGCGCGCACGGCGGCCTGGACGCAGCTGTGCATCCGCACCGTCCGGATCGGGTCCGCGGGGTCGATGCTGACCAGGCCGGCCCGGGCCAGGTTGGTGACGGCGGCCCGGGCCAGGTTCTGATCCGCCGCTACCGCGGCGCTCGCCCGGCCCGTGACGTAACCGCACGCCGCCGGGCTGGTGAGCGCGGCGCCGGGGATCCCGTGCGGATCGAGCATGCCGGCCAGCGCGAGGGCCGGCCACGCCAGGCCGGAGGGGGCAAGCTCGTGCGCGCACTCGGCCGCGAGCGACCAGGTGGCCAGGACCGCCGCGGATACGCCCTCGACCGAGACGCCGGACATGTGCTTGCGCCGCTCGCCGAGCTGCACGCGGTACTCGCGGCAGCTCAGCCCCGTCACGTTCATCACGGCGGCCGCCTGGGCCAGGCCCAGCGGCAGCCCGTCGAGGTCCTCACCCAGGTCGAGAGCCTCGATCCGCTGGTCGGGATCGTCGGTGAGCCTGGAGCCGAGGTAGGACAGCGCCTCGCGGCGGCTGAACCCGCCGACCGGGACGATCTTCAGGCCGCGCGCCGCCGCCGCGCTCAGCGCGGCCCCGGAGCTGAGCGCAGCACCGGTCAGCCGGGTGGTGATCACGACCTGCCCGGCCGGGCCGGCGGGCCAGAACCCCTCGAGATCGGCGGGGTCGGCGAGATCGTCGATGACCAGCGCCCACGGGCGCGCGGTGCGCGTCAGCCAGGCGACGAAACGGGCCGCGGCGTCCTCGGCGCCCTGGTCCGGGTCCCCCGCGCCGACCACGCCCGCCGCCTGCGCGAACCCGCTGATGATCGCCTCCCGGCTGGTCGCGGTGACCCAGACGAAGACCTGCACGGCCTGGGTGTTCCGCAGGGTGCGCGCGAAGTCCACGGCGAGCTGCGTCTTGCCGGTGCCGCCCTGGGCGGCGGGCGCCGATGCGGTCTCCTCGCCCTGGGTCAGCACCACGGTCTCGCCGGGGACCAGGCCGGCGGTCAGGTCGCTCCCGGTCTCTACCCGGCGGAGATAAGGGTCTGCGGGCAGCGGGATGAGTCCTGACCACAGGACCGGTGACGCTAGCGGCGCTCCGCCGCGCTGCGCGACCACGGTGACAGCACTCTCCCGCGATGCCCCGGCGGCCAGCAGGCGATCCTGGCTCGGCCGCTGCCAAGTCCTCCAGGCGCGAGCGGCCGCTACCCCCCGATCATGGGCGCTCACGACGACACGCGATCCCGCACCGACGGCTTCACGCGGCGCTGCGTCCGTGAGGTCGCTGCGGGCACCATCCTGCACGTGCAGCACAGTCAGGTATAACGGCATGTTAGTGGTGATTCGCCCGCCTCGCTATGCGTTGGGAAAAGTCGAGATAAAGCCGGCGAATAGGCCTCCGAAGGCCGTCAGCCGTCGTTTCTCCGGCAAAATGTCTGCTCTCATACCAATGGCTCATGTCATTTCGCTCAATCCGGCGAAACGGTGATGATCCGTGGTGACGTAGCCGGTCGCCGTGGTGCGAGCAAAGGTCCTAGCGAGGACTGCCGCTTGCCCGACCTCGCCCGCCGCGACCTGCCGGTCACCCCGTCCGCCGGTCCTGGCCGCATCCGCCGCGACCTCCGTGCCCGCTGTTGCCCCCGACGGGGTTGCCTGCCACCGGCCCGTCTTGCGCGGGTTGTGCGTGCCCTGAGCCGTCCCCAACCCCGTAGCCGGGCTCGCGAGGGCGCCCGCGGCGTCGGAGATCTGCCGCGTTCAGGTTTCCTGGCCGGCGGGCCGTCGTCGGCTTGGTCCGGACCTTCTGACGTGGCGTGTTGCCAGCCGCAGGCAGCCGACAAGTGCTTTTCTGCAAACCAGGTCTCATCAGTACCACGATGTCGTGTCTGTTCATTACGCGACTGAAACCGTATGTTTACCGGAGACGTGCAAGATCGTGGGCCAGGCATCATCCCATAGGCACCCCCCAGCCATTGGAGTGACAAATGAGTGGCGACACCGTCGCGGGCAGGCACGGCAGATCGCGGAGCCTGGAGGAGGTGCCGCAGGAGTACGCCGCCTTCAAAATCGAACAGCGCGGGATCGAGCTGATCCCCGACGCCGAGCGCAAGATGCGGCCCTCCGGGTTGTTCTGGCTGTGGGCCGGCGCGGTGTTCAACGTGGAGTTCTTTTTCTACGGCACGCTGATCATGTTCTTCGGCCTGTCGGTACTGCAGGCGGTGGCCGTGATCCTGATCGGCAACCTGTTCTACGCGCTGCTGGGCTTCGCGAGCCTGCAGGGCCCGCAGACGGGCACCACCGCATTCATGGTCAGCCGGGCGCCGTTCGGCCAGAACGGCAACCGGATGGTGGCGCTGTTCAACTGGCTTACCCAGGTCGGATTCGAGATCGAGGGTATCTACTTCGTGGTCGCGACCGTGATCCTGCTGTTCGCTATCCACGGGACCAGCCTCAACACGGCCGCCAAGATCGTCGTGATCATCATCGCGGCCCTCGTCCAGATGATCGTGCCGCTGCTGGGCCACGCCACGATCAGCAAGGTGCTGCGCTGGCTGGCCTACGTCTTCATCGTGTTCTTCGCGGTGCTGGCCGGGTTCACCTTCAACCGGCTGCACCTGTCCACGTTCCACGCCAAGCCGGTCTCGTTCGCGGTGTGGACCACCGCGCTGGTCCTGATCATCTCGGTCGGCGGCCTGGGCTGGACCGAGAACGGCAACGACTACTCGCGGTACCTGCCGCGTACCACCCCCATGCCCCGGACGTTCTGGGCCGCGACGCTCGGCGGCGCGGTCCCGTCGATCGTCCTGGAGCTGCTGGGCGTCTTCGCCTTCACGATCACGTCCAAGACGGTGGGGATCACGCAGATCGGGGTGCCGCAGTCGTTCCCCGACTGGTTCGTGACCCCGTTCCTGATCTTCGCGATCTTCCAGCTTCTCGCGATCAACACCATCGACATGTACTCCTCCGGCGTCACCCTGCAGGCGCTGGGCGTGCCGGTACGCCGCTGGGGCGCGGTCATCATCGACACCGTGGTGTGCGCGGTGGTCACCGGGATCATCTTGTTCCACGGGAACTTCTACAAGGACTTCTCCGGGTTCCTGCTGTACATCGTGGTATGGCTGGCGCCCTGGTTCGGCATCTTGATCACGGACTGGCTGCTGCGCCGCCGCAGGTACGATCCGCTGGCGCTGCGGTCGAATCGCGACGGGCTGTACTGGCGTAACGGCGGGATCCACTGGCCGGCCATCATCGCCCAGGTAGTCGGCATGGTCGCCGCGCTGATGTGGATCAACGCGCTGTCCGACTTCCCGTCCTACATCGGGCCGATCTCCAACCACTTCCCCGGCCTGGCCGGCGGGGACTTCAGCTGGGCGCTCGGCATCGTGGTCGGCTCCCTGGTCTACCTGGTGCTGGCCGGCCGCGGCGTGCGGCGGGAGGGAGAGCAGACCGCCCGCGCCTGACGTCGCCGCAGATACGCCGGACCGGGCCAGGCGACCAGGCCAGGTGACCACGCCATGAGCGACATCGCGGCACTTATCGACCGCCTGCCCAAGGCGGAGCTGCACCTGCACGTCGAGGGCACGCTGGAGCCCGAGCTCAAGTTCGCGCTGGCGGCGCGCAACGGCGTTGCCCTGCCCTACGCCTCCGCCGCCGACATGCGGGCCGGGTATGCCTTCACCGACCTTGCCTCCTTCCTGGCCGCGTACTACGAGGGCATGTCGGTGCTCCGCCGCGAGCAGGACTTCTACGACCTCGCCATGGCTTATTTCCGCAGGGCCAGCGCCCAGAACGTGGTCTACGCCGAGGTCTTTTTCGACCCGCAGGCGCACACCAGCCGCGGGATCGCGTTCGAGACGGTCATCGGCGGGCTGCACCGCGCCCGGCTGGACGCGCAGGCCGGCCTCGGCCTGCGCGTCCAGCTCATCATGTGCTTCCTGCGGGACATGCCCGCGGACTCCGCGATGAGGACCCTCGAGGAGTCGCTGCCGCACCGGGACAAGATCGTCGGGGTCGGGCTCGACTCGGACGAGAGGGACAATCCGCCGGTGAAGTTCAGGCAGGTCTTTGACCGGGCTCGCGGGGAGGGTTACCGCCTCACCATGCACTGCGATGTCGACCAGGACGACTCGGTCCGCCACATCTGGCAGTGCCTGGACGACATCGGGGTCGAGCGGATCGACCACGGCGTCAACTGCGTCGAGGACGACGCGCTCATGGCACGGCTGGGCCGCGACGGCATCGGCCTGACGGTGTGCCCGGTCTCCAACCGGTGGGTGACCGACGGCCTGAAGGCAGCCGAGCTCAAGGTCATGCTCGACCGGTCCTTGCGGGCCACGGTGAACTCCGACGACCCGGCGTACTTCGGCGCGTACGTGAACGAGAACCTGGCCGCGGCGCAGCAAGCGGCCAGCCTGACCGTGCCGGAGGTAGCCCGGCTAGCTCGCAATTC
>JASIGD010000271.1 GCA_030045295.1 Streptosporangiaceae bacterium | reverse complement strand
CTGGCGGGCCACCGCGTACCTGCTTGCCCTCACCGGATTCGGGTTCAAGGCCGGGCTCGTCCCGCTGCACGTCTGGCTGCCCGAGGCGCACCCCGTGGCCCCGGCGGACGGGTCCGCGTTCCTGTCCGGCGTCGTGGTCAAGCTCGGCGTCTACGGCATCGCCCTGTTCGCGTTCCGGCTGCTCCCGGGAGGCGGCGCGTGGCCCGGGCTGGTCACCATGGGCGCCGGGGCGATCAGCGCTGCCATCGGCATCTTGTACGCGCTGCGGGAACGTGACATCAAGCGCTTCCTGGCCTTCTCAACAATCGAGAACACCGGGATCATCGTGACCGCGCTCGGCGCGGCGATGATCTTCCACGCCTACCGGCAGCAGGCGCTATGGGCTTTCCTGCTGATCGCCGGGCTGTACCACGTCGCCAACCACGGCTGCTACAAGACCCTGCTGTTCCTTGAGGCCGGGGTGGTCGAGCACACCACGGAGACCCGGGACATGGACCGGCTCGGCGGTCTGGTGCACCGGCTGCCGCGCAGCGCGGTGATCACCTTCGTGGGGACGCTCGGGATCGCGGCGTTGCCACCACTGAACGGGTTCGTCAGCGAATGGCTGATCTTCCAGGGACTGTTCCAGGGCTTCCGCACCGGCAGCCACCTGATCGCCATCCTCATCGTGCTCGCCGCCGCAACCCTCGGGCTCACCGGAGGACTCGCCATCTACGCGTTCGTCCGTGGCTTCGGCATCCCGTACCTCGGCATGCCGAGGACCCGGCGGGCCTCGGCCGCGCGGGAAACCGGGCAGCCGATCGCCGGACCGGCGCTGCTCGCGGTCGCCTGCGTGGTGCTCGCCGTCGGCGCCCCGGTCATGCTCGCGGCGCTGTCACGGGCGGCGCGGACGGTCACGGGGGTCGCGCTCGGTCCGCTGCTGCTGCCCGGCAAGCTCACCGTTATCCCGGCGCACGCCGACTTCTCCGCGTTCTCGCCGACCTACCTAGCGGTATTTCTCGCGGCCGCATGCGCCGTTCCCGCGCTGATATTCCTGGCGGGACGGCCGCGAGCCGCGAGTGTCTCGGTTCCTGTCTGGGACGGCGGCATCGTCAGCTTCAAGCCCCGGATGCAGTACTCGGCCATGACGTTCTCCGCTCCCACTCGGGTTACCTTCGACGCGCTATACCGGCCGTCGGTTTCGGTCCACCGCGCCTCTGACGACCCAGCCGGCCGGTCCGGTCCGGTCCATTACGAGGCGCAGGTGACGCCGGTATTCGAGCGGTACCTCTATCGGCCGATCGTCCGCTCCGTCGAATGGCTCGCCGATGCCATCCGCCCGCTGCAGTCAGGTGACGTGAACCTGTACCTGCTGTACGTGTTTGCGGTGATCCTGCTCGCCTACCTGCTCGGCGCGGTTTAGGAGGCAAAGGATGACCGCGACGGAGGCGGCGCGGCCCGGCCGTGCTCCCTGGCTGGTGCTTATCTACCGGTTGCCGGTGCACGCCGGGCTCAAGGCCACGATCCGACGCCGACTGACCGCGATAGGCGCGGTATATCCAGCGAATGCCGTTGCCGCTTTGCCCGCGTCTGCGGCTGCGGAGAGGGCTTTTCGCCGTTTGCGAAGCATGATCGGCGAGGCAGGCGGCTCGGCTCAGGTACTGCGGGCGGAGGCGATCGAGGGCGAGCCGGACTTGATCGCGACCTACAACGCGGCGCGGGCGCGGGAATACGGGAAGATCATCGCCGAATGCAGCGATGTCGTGGCAGGGATCGAAGCCACGGCAGCCGCAGGCCGTTCCGGGTACGCCGCACTGGGAGAAAAGGATGCAGCGCTGAAAAGGCTGTCGGCACGCAATGAAACGATCCGCATGCGCGACACTCTCGGGGCGGCAAACGCTGAGACAGCCCTATCCGCGCTGGCGAGATGCCGTGCCGTGCTCGATGACTTCGCCCAGCGCGTTTACAGCGCGGAGCCCGTCTCTGAGATTCTCCCGGAGCCTGCCCTGGGGGCGGATCGGAAAGGGCCGCCGTCGGCGGGAGGCTTGCGGGCCGGGAGATGATCTGCTGGGGTTGTTGTCATGACCAGTGACCCCACCGCACAGACCGCGCCGGATCACGACTGGGACTGGACCAGCGACGGCAAGTACTCCATCGACGAGCTAGCCCGCACGCACAAGACCGACGTCGCCACGCTGCTGTGGAAGACGCTCACGACCCACAGCCAGCCCGCCTTCAACACCTACGTGGACTCGGGCCGCTGGGGCACCCCGGTCCCGGCCAAGATCATCATCCGGTTCCCCGCCGGGCACTAACCCGGCGCCGGGGCCAGCGCTGCCCCGGGGACGTGCTCACCGGCTTGCGGGCTAGCCAGCGCACCATACTAGAACGCATGGTCGATAATCGCCCGCAGGCTGACCGGCTGCTCGTCGCCGAACTCACGGGAGAGGCGCAGCGCCGCGCCCGGTGGAGGCCGTTGAGCAAGGCCGAGCAGACCGAGGCGGTGGCCGCGCTGCGCGAGCTCGCGGGCGGCCGGGCCGACCTGCTCGCCGAGGTCGCGGGCCTGCTCGAGGGCTTCTCCGAGGGTGGGCTGGACGAGGCGCTGGCCTGGCAGGCCGCGGACGTGTGCCGACTGGCCGGGGCCGACCCGGAGGCCATCCCGGAGTGGATCGAGGAGGGGCGGCGACGAAGGGCAAATGCGAGCAGGCCGCCTTTCTCGGGTGGCTTGCACGACAGCTAAGCGCCGAACGCGGTGCCTGCTGTCCGGGGTACAGCTGAGTTCGCTTTCCCGCCTGCCTGCGTCCCGGTTGGCGAGGCGGTGCTGGGACTACGTCCTGGAGTCGGCCCGCGCCCTGGGTGTGAGGTGGCACACGCGAGTTGTGTCGTCTGGGGCACAGATGCGGGTCACCGGGTCCGGCACGATCGATCTCAGCACGGACCGCACCTAATGCAGATGAAGGTGATTGCGATGACGACCACGACGACCACGCAGCCCCGCCACCCGATTACCGGTGGGCTAGCCGCCCTGTTCGGCGCCTTGGGGCGCCTCAATGACGAGCTGACGGGCGCTGGAGCGGCCATGGCCGGCTCGAACCGTTTCCCGCAGCGCCGCCCGCAGGCCCGCGCACAGGCAGGCTGGGCGCAGGCCAAGCGGGCAGCCTGGGCCTGACCCTTCAGCAGGCCTAACGTTTCAAGACCGTCCGGCCGGGCTGATCCGGCCGGACGGTCTTGTTGCGATCAGGCTGCGGATCGATGGGCAGCTGCCTAGCCACGGCCGGCCTCCCCGGGGCGGTTGCTGTGCTCGAACGCGGTGATGATCAGGGCGAGCGTCACGGCTTGCCCGGCCGGGAACGCGATCTCCGTCGCGGCAAAAGTCCCGTCGTCCGGGTGGGTGGCGATGACACGGCCCTGGCCAGTGTCGCCGGGGCGGACGCGGATCTTCTCAAGCAGCTGCTCGTCCACGGTGTGCTGGAGCGCCGCCTCCAGGACGCGCCTGACGATGGCCCGGTTCTCCGCGACATCTGTGTCGTCGGCCTCGCGCAGCTTCCCGGCCGCGATGTCAGCGTCGCTGAAGTCGCGGGGGTCGGCCTGGTATTCGGGGCTGACCTCGGTCCACAGCACGCGCGATGCGCGAGTCACCATCTCTTCGGTTACGCGAGATGCGTTCATAGCGTCACTGTGCCACGCACCCGCAGGCTAGCCGTGGTGAACGCATTCCGCGACGGCGCCGGCTGGCCCATCTTTGCGACTCCGGCGCCGGACTGCCGGCGTAACGCTGGCCGAGATGCGGGGAACAGGCGGTACAGGTGGTAGTCGATGACGGCTTGAGCTTGCTCGACCGAGGACTGGCCGCCTAGGACGCTCGTGCCCAGGCCCGCCGACAAGGCCAGCAGGCTGAGGGCCTCCAGGTCCGGGTCCAGGTGGGCGGGCGTCTGGCCGGCGGCCTGGGCGGCTCGCAGCTGGGCGGCGACCACGTCGATCACGGCGCCGGAGTTCTTGACCAGGGGCGCGATCGCCAACGCCGGATCGGTCAGCGAGAGCGCGAAGTAGGCCGTGTAGAGGACGGTGAAAGTGCGCCGCTCGTCGTCGGCGGGCAGCGCCTCGGTCAGGATCGCCGCGATGACGTCGCGCGGGCTGGCCGGGCTTCCCGTCTCTTTCATCCGCCTGATCCGCGCCAGGCCCCGCTCGGCGAACCCGGCCGCCAGGTACTGCATGGCGGCCAGCAGGAGCTCTTCCTTGGTCCCGAAGTAGTACTGGACCAGCCGCAGGGACACGCCCGCTTCGGCCGCGACCTCGCGCATCCCGGTGGCGTGCAGCCCGCGCTCGGCGGCCGTCCGCAGCAGCGCGTCCGCGATCTGCCGCCGCCGTTCCTCGTGATCGACCCGCTTCGGCACCCGCTTACCGTACCCCTCGTTGCCCGCCCGACCCGTTAATGATACTTTCGTATCATAAAGATGGCGGGCCTAGCCGTGAGGAGGCGGGACGTGCTGGCACCCAAGGCCGACGTGGGATCGTGGGTAAGCGATGCGGCGCGGCAGAAGTTCATGGCCGCGTACGAGCGGGCCTTTGCGCTCTGGCCGCAGCCCCGCGAAGAGTTCGACATCGAGACGGCCACCGCCACCACGCGCGTGCACGCCTACCGGCCGCACCCCGACGGGCCGCCGGTCGTGCTGCTCACCGGCGCCGGGTTCAACGCCTCGGGCTGGTACCCGCACGTGGCGGCGCTAGCCAAGGACGGCCCGGTGTACGGGATCGACATGCCCGGCGATCCCAACCCCAGTATCCTGCGCGCCCCGCTCACTCCCCCGGCCTCCTGCGCGGCCTGGCTTGACGAGCTGCTCGCCCAGCTCAGCGACCGCCCGGCGCACCTGGTCGGGCTGTCCTACGGCGGCTGGGTCGCCATGAACCAGGCGATCCGCGCGCCCGCGCGGGTCGCCTCCATCACGTTGCTCGACCCCGCCGGGCTCACCAAGCTCGACGCCCGCTTCTGGTTGTGGTTCACGGTCAGCGGCCTGGCCAGCCTGACCCCGATGCCGCTGCGCCGCCGCCTCGCCCGGTGGCTGGACAGCCCCGCCATGCTGCAGCCCGAGCTCATGACGCTGATGTGGGCAGGAGCCCGTGGCTACCGGATGGAGCCGAAGTTCCCTGGCGTCCTCACCGACGAGGAACTCCGCGCGATCACCGTGCCGGTCCTGCTGATCAGCGGCGCGCGCAGCGCCATGCTCACCCCGGCGGAGGCCCGCGCCCGGGGCAGCGTCATGCCGCACGCGGAGGTCGCCATCGTCCCCGGCAGCCACGGCGGCTTCAACCGCATCGATGAGCTGAACGACCGAATCGGGGCCTTCATCCGAGCTCAGGTCACCGGCAAGCAGGTCCCTAGGGGATGAGGTCGAGGGCGGCGCGGATGATGCTGTCGGTGTCGATGCCGTTGTAACGGTAGAGATCCTCGATCGACCCGGACTGGCCGAACTGGGCGACGCCGAGGGCGGCGTGCGGCACCCGGTTGATCGTGGCCAGGAAGGCCAGCGTGTGCGGGTGCCCGTCCAGGACGGTCAGCAGCGGCGTGGCCCGGGCCGCGGGGAACGCCTGGTCGAGGATCCAGGACTCCGCGACCGGGGACTCATGACCCTGCCGGACGCGCAGCGCCCGGAACAGCAGGCCGGGGCTGGTGACGCAGACCGCGTCGGCGGGCGTCCCGAGTTCCGAGAGCCGTTCGGCAGCGGCCAGCGCCTCGGGCATCACCGCGCCCATCGCGGCGATGGTGACCGCCGGCCGCGGTACGCGGCGCAGCGGGTACGCGCCCGCGACGACCTGCCGGCGCCGCCGTTCCCGGGCAGCGGGATCGGCGGGCACGTCGGCGAGCTTCTGGCTGACCGGGCGGGTGGACAGGCGCAGGTAGGCCGAACTGCCGTCTTGGCGGCCCAGCCGGGCCAGGCTGGCCAGCAGGCACCATTCGGTGTCCACGGCGAACGCGGGCTCGTAGCTGATGCAGCCCGGCTGCTCGATCCCGATGGACGGAGTGGTGATGGATTGATGCGCGCCGCCTTCAGGCGCGAGCGAGACACCGGACGGCGTGCCGACCAGGATCGACTGGCCGCCCGCGTAGATGCCGAACGACCACGGCTCGAGCGCCCGCTCCACGAACGGGTCGTACAGCACCCCGATCGGCAGCAGCGGCTGCCCCCAGCGACTCCACGTGGCGCCGAGCTCGCCGAGCAGTCCGACCAGGTTGGTTTCGGCGATGCCGAGCTCGACGTGCTGCCCGGTCGGCTTCTCCCGCCAGTGCAGGATGGTCTCGGCGTCGTCGGCGAACCAGTCTGTCCGCTCGCGGGCCGACCACACGCCGACCTTGTTCACCCAGCCGCCCAGGTTCGTGCTCGAGCTGACGTCCGGGCTCACCGTCACTACCCGCCGGGCCGCCTCCGGCGCTTCGCGGCTGAGGTCCAGCAGTGCCCGGCCCAGCGCCGCCTGGGTCGTCGCCACCCCGGTCGGGGTTCGGCCGAAGTCCTGGGGAACTCGGGGCGGAGCATGCCTTGCTACCGACGGCCGCTTGAGCCGCTGGGCCGTCTCGGCGCACAGCCGGGCCGCCGCGCTGTCGTCGGCCGGGCGGCGCCACGGCTGATCGGCGTCCGCGCCCAGCTGGGCCGCGAGCGCCCGCATCTGTTCGCTGGTCAGCAGCGCGGAATGGTTCTGCGGATGGCCCTCGATGGGCAGGCCGTAGCCCTTGATCGTGTAGGCCAGGATCAGGGTGGGGCGGTCATCGTCGATGACCGCGTACGCCTCGTTTAGCGAACCCTGATCATGCCCGCCCAGGTTGCGGACCGCCCTGGCCAGGGCCGCGTCGTCCAGCCCGGCGACGAGCCCCGCGATCGACTCGTCTCCGCCGGGCAGCCTGCGGCGGAGCTCGTCGGCGTCGCAGCGGAGCAGCCGCTGGTACTCCGCATTGGCCATGGCGTCGATCCGGTGCCGCAGCGCGTTCCCGCCGGGCCGGGCGAACAGCTCCTCGAGCAGCCGGCCGTATTTCAGCGTGATGACCTGCCAGCCGGCCGCGGTGAACATCCCGCGCAGCCGGTCGGCGGTGATGAGGGGCACGACGCGGTCCAGCGACTGCCGGTTCACGTCCACCACCCACACGATCTCGCCCAGCTCGGCCACGCCGGGATCGACGATGGCCTCCCACACCGCGCCCTCATCCAGCTCGGCGTCGCCCAGCAGCGAGTACTGGCGACCAGGTCCATCGGCCCCGGCGGAGACCTCGGCGAAGCGGCCGAGGTACCGGCGGGCCACCGCGCCCCAGATCGGGGCGGTCGCGCCGATGCCGACCGATCCGGTCGAGTAGTCCACCGGATCGGGGTCCTTGATCCGGCTGGGGTAGCTCTGCAGGCCGGCGAACGCGCGGAGCGTGGTCAGGTACCGTTCGTCCAGTTCCCCCAGCAGGTAGTTAATGGCGTGCAGGACGGGCGAGGCGTGGGGCTTGACCGAGACCCGATCCTCCGCGCGCAGATGCCCGAACCACAGCGCGGTCATGATCGAGACCATCGACGCGGACGACGCCTGATGCCCGCCTACCTTCAGGCCCCCGGGATTGGGCCTGACCCGGTTCGCGTGGTGGATGATCGCCGTGGACAGCCACAGCACCTGGCGTTCCAGCGCCTCGAGGGCCTCGGCCGCGGCCTGCGGCAGCGGCGAGGCCCGGTTCGCGCTGGCCGGAGTCAAGGCAGGATCCACAAGTGCATGAGAGCACGACCGTCCCTCATGCACAACCATGGGGTGTCCGAGCGCTCAACGCCTGACCTCCGCGCGGGCCGGGCACGCGGCCCAGGTATCGCCTCGCCCCGGTTCCGTCCGTCTTTTACCCCGAACGGGCCGTGGTGCGCGCACCCCGTCCCCGCTTGCGGCCCTTGGCGGCGGAAACAACGGCGGTGACGGCCGCCGCGGCCGCGATCGCGGCGGCCAGGGCGAGGGCGAAGACGGGCCGGCCGGCGGAGAACCCGGCCAGAGCGGCTCCGCCGGCGGCGCCGCCGTTCATGATCGAGTTGACCCAGGCCTGCGTCTCGGTCCCGCT
>JASIGD010000270.1 GCA_030045295.1 Streptosporangiaceae bacterium | reverse complement strand
GGTGCCACCCACCGTCACATCACCAGGGCCGGAGGTCGCTGGCATGCGAATAGCGGTAGTAACGGGCAATCCGAAGCCGGCGTCGCGGACCCATGGTGTCGCCCTTGCGGTGGCCAGTGTCCTGTCTGCCGCTCTTGCGTGCCCTGACGCTTCGGCCGCGCCCGCGGTATCCGGCGCTCACCTGGTGGTCGACCTTAGCGAGCATGCCCCGGCCCTGTTCGACCCGTCGGATGCGGAGCTGTCCCGGCTGACCGCGGAGGTTGCCGCCGCTGACGTCGCCATCTTCGCGTCGCCCACCTATAAGGCCTCCTATACCGGCCTGCTGAAAGCATTCCTCGACCGCTACAGCGGCAACGGCCTGGCCGGGACGATCGCGGTGCCGGTCATGACCGGCGGCTCGGCCGGTCATTCCCTCGCCGTCGAGGTTCACCTGCGGCCGGTTCTGGTCGAGCTGGGCGCGACGGTTCCCGCTCGCGGCCTCTACGTCACCGAACCCGAACTCCCCGAGCAGGACGCGGTGATCGCCAGGTGGGCCGCTACCGCGATTCCCCTCGTTGGTGGTGCGCTCGCCGCTCATGAAGCCAATGATGCGTACTTGCCGCGAAAGTAAACCAGCGGCGCGGCCCGGCTGGCGCCGGTCTCGACGTAACGTACCCGGCCGATCACGATCTCGTGGTCGCCGCCGGGCAGGCAGTGCTCCACCGTGCATTCCATGACCGCGAGCACGTTCTCCAGCCTGGGGCTTCCGGTCAGGCCGTGCCGGTGCCGCACCCCGTCCCAGGCCGCCGCCAGTCCGCGCCGGGCGAAGTTCGCCGACAGCTGCCGTTGCGCGGCCGCAAGCACGTTCAGCACGAACGCGCCGTGCCCGTGGATCGCCTGCAGCGTCAGGCTGTCGACGTCGAAACAGGCGAGCACCAGCGGCGGGTCGAGCGATAGCGAGGTGACCGCGTTGGCCGTGGTGCCCACCGGGCTGCCATCGGCGCTGAGAGATGTGATGACAGTGACGCCGGTCGCGAAATGGCCCATGGCGTGCCGGAACTCGGCGGCCGAGACCTGTGTGGCGGGAAGCCGACCCGCTGCGGTCATGATTAGGCCTGCCCGACCGGCACGGCGGACCTCCTGTCAGCTAGCGCCATGACCACAGTGCTATCAAGCGGGCGTAATAGTCAAGCATTACGGTCGAATTAGTAGAATTTAGGGCCGAGGTTACGGCTGCAGGCGCTGCTGTGGCCGGGCGGGGACGATCATCGTGGCGGCCGGGCCGCTCGTCAGGGTGGCGGGCAGCCCGAGGACCTGGCAGCGGTCGAAGCCGTGGCGTGCCCACAGCGATGCGGTCCAGGCGCACAGCAGGGCATCGATGAGGTCTTCACGGTGCTTATAGGCGGAATCATTGACCGGTGACGGCAGTCCGGCCAGGTCCCTGGTGACCGGATGAGACGGCAGCAGCAGCGGCGGGTCGGCCTCCGCGAGCTGCCCGAGCCGCCTGATCAGCGTGTCGCAGGTGGCGGCGCGCTCGGCCCGCCACTGAGCGGCCGGAAGGCGCGGTGGCTTGCGCTTGTACCGGGGCCGTTCGGTGTCATAGCCCAGTTCTGCGGCTCCGACCAGGGTGGCGTACGGGTAGGTTTCCGAGACGAAGCGGCCTCCGCGCTGTGGCCCGCCGCGGCCGTCGGAGTACTGCCAGCCTGACCGTTCGGCCAGGCGCAGGAACTGCACGCCCGCCAACCGCGGCGAGTGGGTGTTCGTGGAGTTGGCGCTGACCTTCCAGCGGCCATATCGCTGCCCGACCTGCGTTTCGCAGAGACGCTGGCCTGTTTCGTTGGTGACCACGAGCGGCGCGTCGGCGAACATCACGGAGTCGCCGTCTCCCGCTGCCTTGTCCGCCCAGCCGATCGTGTGCCGGACGCCGCGTGTCCAGCCAGCGTCCAGAATCTGGCCGTCTCCGTCGATAACTGCCACGCCGGTCTCATTGGCCGCAAGATCGGCGGTGCCTTCCCGCCAGGCAAGGTCAACACCGATGAACCGAGTACCCGTCACAGGGATGTTGTACCGCATCCCTTACTCAGCGGGGCGTGGGACAACGGCGGTCGCGGACGTCGATCGCCTATGGCGTTCGGCGGAGCCTAGGTTACGGAATACCGACTCCGCGCAACCCTTGTCCGATGCGAACGCGAGCCCAGTATCTGCCGCGGCCCTGCGCCGCAATGCCCTGTCCGCCAGCCACCCGCACGGCGCGCACCGATCGCCAACGCCTCGCGATACCAGGACGGGGAATCTGGGGCGGGCCTGCCGGCAAGCGCCCTGGGTCGGATCGCCACGCCCGAGTCGGCGAGATGCGCGGATTGAAACTAGCTGATCATAGATCGTTCATCACGGCCATCGCCGTTGGCTAGGCGTCTCGGGCGGGCTCGCCATGGCTGGCGTTGGCGCGGCCGCGGCCCCAGTAGGCCTTGGGTGACATCTGGTCCTGACCGAGCCCTCGCCCGGCTAGGACCTCCCGGAGCCGGGACACGACCGTCGCCTCGCCGAACAGGTAGGCGTGGCCACGGCCGGGCGGCAGCTCGATCTCGGCTGCCTCGACGGCGAGAGCCGACGGGTCACCGGCGGGCTTGCCGATGCGGTGCAGCCAGGAAACGCGGATGGTCCCCGTGGCAGCCAGGTCCTGCTCGTCGCTCTCCTCGGGGATCTCGAGTACGAGCGTCGCCGGTCGATCAGGCGGCAGAACCTCGGCCATCGCAAATATTGCGGGCAGCGCCGACTCATCGCCAATGAACAAGTGCCAGTCGGCCGTGGCTGACGTGGTGATCTTCCCGCGCGGCCCGATGCCCTCGATCCTGTCGCCGGGCCGGGCCGACCGCACCCAGCGCTCGCCGGGACCGTCGCCGTGCAGCACGATGTCGAGCGTGAGCAGCCGCTCGGCCGCGTCAAGCTGGCGGATTGTGTAGCGCCGTCGTACCGGCCGGTTACCTTCGGCCGCCACCAGCAGCATCACGTCCTGGCCCGGCAGGTAGCCGAACCCGTCGAGCTGCGGGGTTGTCAGCCGGAGCCGCTGCATGTGCGGGGTAAGCGGGGTTGAGTCGACAACCTCGAAGTCGAGCCGGGTCGTGCCGGCCAGCGGCCCGGTCAGCTGAGCGAACGGATCGTCCAGCGCCGCGCGAGCCGATTCCGGCAGTGCGTCAGCCATGAGAAGGCCTTTCCTCTTGTAGCCCGGGTGCCGGGACACGGCGCGGGTGCCGCGCCGTCGGCTAGCCTTCACCGCGAACGTCGGCCAGCCCAGTGACACGATCAACGCTGCCCGGCGTCGTCTGCTTCCCAGCTCGGCTGGGAAGCAGGTGGGCGCGCACCTGGCGGTATCCGGATCTGGTTGCCCTGAGCTCGGTCCGATGAAAGC
>JASIGD010000269.1 GCA_030045295.1 Streptosporangiaceae bacterium | reverse complement strand
TCAGGCTATTGGGAGCCCTGAGCCGCCAGCGCCACATCCCGGCATGGTCCCGGTAGTACCGGAACTTGGCTTTCTGTTCCTTCGTCATCTTGCCGTTAGCCTCACTTTGGATCGCGCCGACCCGGCGCGCCTGCCGTTGACTACGGCATGAGAAGCGCTAACGTGATGAATGCAACGTTGGGTCCACCACGCGATGGGACGGCAAACCAATCGTGACAGTGGCGGGCGAAGATGAGTGCGAGGCGCGCCGGGTGCGTCCCAGGGAGTCTGGGTGCCCCGGCGTTCGCCGTCTAAATGATCTTGCCTGGTTCCGGCAACCTCTTACCTAGCGATCCTAGGGTTTGTCACGTCACACATCACCGGATAACTCGCGATCTCAACATCGTGGACATAAACCTTCGGTATTTACGAGGTAACTGTCCACGACAATCAGCGGTGCCGTCCGGGGACGCGGATGATGGGTGAAATGTCTGGTTTGTCCCCGCGGGCGCTGGATCGCCGATGGCGACGGCACCTGTTAAACCGAAGTTCCCCCTGCTGATCCGAGCGGTTGGCGTTTAGCTGGTATTTCGTGCTGCCGGGGCTGGGCTGCTGACTACGTGGCTCCGAGGCGGTGGCTGACGCCGAGCAGTTCGAAGGCGTGGCGCTGGAGGGCTGTGGGTGTGGTGACGAGCCGGAAGCCGGGCAGGGCGGGGTCGCCGGGGGCGATGGTGTTGAGGCAGATGGTGGCCAGGTCGGCGAGCAGGGTGGCGAAGCTGTGGGCCGGGAGGTCGCCGGGAGTGCGCTTGGTGGCGGCTTTGGCCTGGGCGTTCGGGGAGCGGGTGGCGGGAGCGACCGGGCTGGGCCGGGCGGCCTGGGCGGCGGCTTTGTCGTCGTCGGTGAACAGGACGGGCGCGAGCCGGGCCTGCATGTGCCAGGCGATGTAGTACGACAGCATCCGCAGGAACACGTGCGCTCGGACCCGGTCTTCTGTGCGGTGCCGGATGGGCCGGATGTCCAGGTCGGTGTTGAAGGCACGGAAGGCCCGCTCGACCTGGGCCAGGGCCTTGTAGGAGGAGACCACCTCGCCGCTGCCCAGGTCGCCGGCATCGACGCTGGTGCGCAGCACGTAGATGCCGTCCAGGACGGCCTCGGCGGCGATCGCGTCCTGGTTGCGGGCGTAGCTGAGGTGATCGTCGCCGATGTCGATGACAAAGTGCTTGGCGACCTTGCGCTTGGCGAGCACCCGGTCCGCGCGCACGGCGATCTTGTCCGTGCCGCGCAGCGGGGCACGGGCCCGCGCGCAGGCCGCGGCGATCGTGTCCAGGTCGGCCTCGGCTGCCGCGAGCAGGGATTCCCGCTTGCGGGCCCGCTCGGCGGCCAGGAACGGGTTCATGCAGGCCACCAGCCGCTCGCCGGGGAAGTCCGGGGAGGTGATCTCGGCCAGGTCGGTGACATCGAACAAGGTCAGCTGCAGGTCGCCGTCCCGGACCAGGTTCTTGACCTGCGGGGCGCGCAGCGCGGTGATCCAGTCCAGGCCCGCGGGAGCGACATCCTCGCGCAGCCGCGCGGCGGTCAGCATGCCCCGGTCCCCGACCAGCACTACCCGGCTGATCCCGAACCGGTGCTTGACCTTGGCCACCTGCGCGGCCACGGTTACCGGGTCGCCGGTGTTGCCCTTGAACACCTCGATCGCGACCGGGATGCCGTCGTTAGAGGTGAGCAGCCCGTAGACGATCTGCAGCCGGCCGCGGACCCCGTCCTTGGGGTGGCCGATCGCGCCCAGCGGGCAGGTCCGCCCCTCGAACGCGGCGCTGGACACGTCGTACAGCACCAAAGTGCCGCCGCCCAGGTGCCGGGCCGCCAGCGCATCCTCGACCCGCTGCTGCCGGGCATGCAGGTAGTCCATCGCCTCATACAGGTCATCCTCGTCGCACGACCCCAGGTGCAGGACCTGGCCCAGGGAGCTGGCCGCGGTCTCCTCGCGCAGCCCGCGGGCGATGGCCAGCTTGGAGTCCGGCGCGATCACCTGCGCGACCGCCATCGCGGTCACCAGGTCCCGGTGCCGGGACGGAGTCGGGTCGATCAGCTCGGGCAGGCCCAGCTGCCGCGCCGTGCCCAGGACGGCGGCGACGTGGCCGTGCGGCAGGCTGCGGGTGATCTCGAACGCCCCGTCCAGGTCCGCGGCGGGCGGCGGCTGGCCCTTCAGCACCCGGGCCAGGGCGTCGACCTTGGCCTCGGGCCAGGACGACAGGTTGGCCAGGGTGCGGTTCTTGACCTTCCCGGCCTCCCGGTAGCTTTCCCGCAGCAAGATGGCAGGCGGTGATCCGCGGTTCGGAACCCGTGCCACGTACATGCTTACATGATAGCCATAATATTCTCATCTGTCAGCAGAAACACGCATCTTACATGCCTACGTCACACCCCGCCTGCGGGCATGAGTCACCAGCTCAGAGGGATGTCGGGATCTTCCTCACCCGTTCCCTGGGGGGAACTTCGGTCTAGCGGCCAAAAAGCGGCTAGCGCGGCCAGACTGTCTCGAGGCGAAATACTGGCGCGCTAAGTCGGGACGAGCTCGGCAGCTAGCCAGCGGTGTCTACGGTCGCGCACGCGAGCGGTTGTATGCCGCCTCGCCAGGCAGACCATTTATCAACGCTCACTTAGCCTGGATCCACCGCGTAAATAGCGGTTCATTCGGGCGCGTCGACGCGAAAGGTGCCCTCTGAACTGGGACGATGGGAGTTGCTGAAGCTACC
>JASIGD010000268.1 GCA_030045295.1 Streptosporangiaceae bacterium | reverse complement strand
CCATCGCGTTGTTCGGCGTGGTGGACAGCCTGCCGCTCGGTCTGTTCTTCCTGGCGATCGCCGGGATGGGCGACCTGATCTCGGAGGTCCTGCGCAACGCACTTCTGCAGCGGTATACGCCGGACGAACTGCGCGGCCGGGTTTCGAGCCTGTACCTGGCTCAGGTCACCGGCGCCCCGGCTTTGGGCAACGTCGAGGCCGGCGGGGTGGCGCGGCTGATCTCACCGGCCTTCGCGGTCATCAGCGGCGGCCTCGCGTGCGTCGCTGGCGCCCTCGTGCTGGGCGCGGCGATTCCGGCGCTCCGGCACGCAAAGCTCGAAGGCCTGGAGAGCGAGGCAGCAACAGCGGCGCAGGAGTCCGCGGTCTGATGCCGTTGGCCGGGAAAGCGGTGGACAGACGGCCGGTTCGGGCCCGGTCCTAGCGCGGCCCGGACGCGGCGTGACCGATACGCGACCTGAGTCGGGCACAATGTGCGCTAAGAGCGCCTGTAGCTCAGCCGGATAGAGCAGCTGCCTTCTAAGCAGCCGGTCGGGGGTTCGAGTCCCTCCAGGCGCGCCAGCCCGTGCCACGGGCGCCCGTCAGTCCTTCGGGCTGAGCGGTACGACGCGACCCTACCCAAGGCCGCGCCTTATGTTTGCTGGGCGGCTTCGAGCCGACTAGGCGAGGATCTCTCGTTCCGGGCTCCGCAGATCGTAGCGTGGTACCCTGCCGGCGCCCGGCTCGCCTCCATTGCGTTTTGAGCTAACTTTCCTGCCTGCTTTCGCGCCCGCGCGGGTTCACGAGTACAAGTCAGACTTGAGACGTTACCGGCAGGCCACGCCGCGCAAATGCACTACGCTCGCAGGCTCAGAAATCACAGTGAAGTGATGACCGCCCAAGTCGCTTGTGATGGGCTAGTTCACTCAGGCGGAAGCCTAAGATTAGGATACCGCTTGGCGAGTTCGGCCCGTTTCTTCTTAATCTTCGCCGCCGCTTCGGCTTCAGCGACCTCGCGTTCGGGGTAAGTCACGGCGCCGGACTCCTTCAGGCGCTTGGCAATCCTGTCCCGCCTCTGCTTCATCCTCGCCTCGAATTCGACAGGATCGAGCTGTGCGAGCATTTCCGCCTCGGAACGGACAAGCCTCGTCACCTCATATTCGGCCATCATGAGGTCGTACCTAAGGTTGCTTAATCTGCCGAGTAGGAAAGGATCCATCGACTTACCAAAGTCTCGGACGGTCTCGTCAATGAGATCGATATAGGCCATGCGGTCTTCGTAGCTTTCGGCTGGCCGGGCCGCGGAATCCCGGATCTCAGTCAGGCCCAGAATGCTGAGCGCTGCTCGGTTCGCGGCCTTGGCGCGCTGACCTCCGCCGCCCGTGAGAGCCTGGCTCAGCAGCAAGATCGCTGCTACGTCCACAATGCCAGCGACAACAAGCCCGACGCCGAACGCATCGAGCGTGCCCTGCCACCACGATCCGCTGCGGGCTACGGCGTCGGACAGGTAGAGGCACGTCATGCCGCCCGCACCGAGAGCGATCCCCGCGCTGATGATGAGCCGACGGCTCGTGAGTCGTAACCCTAGCTGCCTACGTAGCACAGGTTGAGCGTAATTCTCGTCCGAGCGCCCCACCATCGGCGCTCCCGCTCCTTCGCCCACACGGGTTGCCATGCTGCCGCTTTCGATTAACATTGCGCGTCCCTTCCGTACCGCCGAGGAATTGGATCAGCTCGTGAGGGGAGTCGTTGCCGCCAACGCTGCCGACGAGTCCGACTAGGTTGAGTGGAAGCGCGGGATAGGAGCACGGCTGTCCTCACAGCCCAGGGCAAGATGACACAGATGGCGCGCACTCTTACGCCTTGGGGGACGTGGGAACCAGCGAGCCCGCTTGAGGTCGCGAACATCTTCAGCCGTTGCCAAGGTCCCTGGTGGGTAGCGGGCGGGTACGCCATCGAACTGGCGGCCGGGAGGCCGATCCGCGAACACAGCGACATCGACATCCTGGTACTACGGCGCGACCAGCTCGCAGTCCAAGGTGTACTGCCGGACTGGCAGTGGCAGGCCGCTGACCCGCCGGGCACCCTCCGCCCATGGCAGCCAGGCGAGCGGCTTCCGGAGAGTGTGCACGACATCTGGTGCCGTCCCGGACCGGGCGAGCCCTGGCGGATCCAGGTGATGCTTGACGAGTCCTGCGGAAGCCAGTGGGTATCCCGGCTAGACCAGCGCATGCAGCGGCCCATAGCCACCATCGGGTCCGTTACCGCTGATGGCATCCCTTACCTCGCCCCAGAGATCCAGCTGTTCTACAAGGCCAAGAACCTCCGGCCTCAAGATGAAACCGACTTCACCGCGGTGCTGCCCGTACTCACCACAGCTCAGCAGGACTGGCTCAGCGATGCGCTCAGCCTCGTGTACGGCCGAGGCCACCCGTGGCGCGCGCGCCTTCACGCGGCCAAAAGCAGGTGACGCATTGCCGCGGGGGCAGCAAGGATCGGCCAATGGATGAGACGACCAACGCTCAGCAACTGCGCGTTATCCGCAAGGTCGTTGCAGTCACG
>JASIGD010000267.1 GCA_030045295.1 Streptosporangiaceae bacterium | reverse complement strand
GACTTGGGTTCGGGACCAGATCGCGGCCGGGCACGTTACCGATCCCGCGCAGGCGGTCCGCCAGCTGGTCCGGCTGGCCGCCGGCGAGGGCGACCGTCTGTCCGGCCGCCACCTCTCCGTCACCGACGACCTTGACGCGGTACTTGCCAACGTCGACCAGGTGCAGCGCGATGACCTGTACTACCTACGGCTGCGGACTGCCGCCCACTGAGGTCTAGGGCCCATGGGCCGCGTGTCGGCAGACTAGATCTGCGGGACGGCAAGCGACTGCGCTCCGGCATCAGCTGGCGTCCATATCGGTCCAGGCGCGGCGCGGCTCCGTGCGCACTCACGATCCATGGGCAGTTCGCACGTCTCCCGGCAGCTGCTCATGCCGCCGATGGCCAACCGGATCACCCCGGGTTCCTTGGAATTCCTGCTCGATGTGGCGCAAAGAAACCCCCGGCGTTGAGTTCATCGAGTCGGCGACCGTCGGCGGCGTCCGCGACCGCGGCGAGGACACTCAGGTCGCATTCGACACACTGCCGGGGTCTTCACAGCTGATCTCGTAGTAGGCGCAGACAGAGCGTGTACTCGGTGACGCGCCGTTCGGGCGGCAGCCAGTGGTGAGTCGCGACGACCACAGCGCACCTCCCCTTAGCGGTCAGCATCCGATGCACGTCCGGCCGCCGCTTCCGGGTGATCGTCGAGCGGCCGTTCATTATTTGTCGACATCTAGGCGCCTAGCCTTTGAGCCGTCCGAAGAGGGCGGGCACGAGCCCGTGACACTATCCCGATGAGACAGGAGAGAATCGTTGACTGCAGGCGACCTGGATTTCGAAACCAGTGTCTTCGACAAGGAGTACATCACACTGGCGGGCAGCCGTGAGGCGATCGTCCGCGGCGGGCGGCACCTGTTCGAGCGCCTGCCCCGCGCGTTCGAGGGCATCGGCAAGCTCGGCGTCATCGGCTGGGGCCCGCAGGGCTCGGCGCAGGCGCAGAACCTGCGTGACTCCCTGGGCGACGCGGTGCGGGTAGCGGTCGGCCTGCGGGCCGGGTCGGCATCGTTCGAGTCGGCCCGGGCGGCCGGGTTCTCCGAGCAGGACGGCACGCTGGGAGAGATGTTCGAGGTCATAGCGGACTTGGACATGGTGCTGCTGCTCATCTCCGACGCGGCCCAGGTCGCGCTGCTCGACCAGATCTTTGCCGCGCTCAAGCTGACGACCCGCGGCGGGCGCAGCAGTCGGCCGGGCTCTACGGCCTGCCCGGCTGGCGGTTGTTCGCCGTGTACGAGGGTGACGACATTGTCGCGACCGCCAGCCTGCGCGTCGCCGGGACCGTCGGTCACTTGTTCGGCGGCGCGACCTTGCCGTTGGCCCGCAACCGGGGCGCTCAGTCCGCGCTGATCGCCGCGCGGGCGGCCGCCGCGGCGGAAGCAGGCTGCTCGTGGGTGATCGCGGAGGCCGTCGCAGAAAAACCCGGCGAGCACAACCCGTCGCTGCACAACCAATTGCGTGCCGGGCTGACCGCTCGCTAACAGCGAGAGAACTGGATCTGGCGCGACCAACGCTGACAGCCCCCGATGGCCGGCGATGGTGCCAATCATAGGAGCGGGACTTCGAAATCCGGGGAAGTTCAGGGCTGGAGTGCGGCGAGTACTATCTCGCCGTAGCCCCGGTAGACCGTGGCCTTGCCGGCCCTGGCGCGCCGTGCGATCTGCGGGACGGAGGCTCCGCTGCCGTGCTCGCGGAAGGCCTCGGCTGCGGCGGCCACGACTCGCTCGTGGCTGCGGAGCGCGTCCTTCCGTCTGGCCCGTCGGCCCCGTCCCGGCGGGATTCAGTCATCGGTGGTGTCCAGCAGCGGTTCACCGCTATAGACCTTGGTGACCTCGACGTCCAGCACGGCGGAGATCCGGCCGAACGTCCAGGGAACCCCTCCACGGCGAGCGGCTCCAGCCGCCGGTGCCGCACACGCTCTGGGTAGCGGTAACAGCGGTCACCGCCTTCCCTGTGACTGACGGCCCTGAGCTGGACGGTCGTTCATCTAACGTCGACGTCGCGTCGAACTGGCCCTGCTTGACTCCGGATCTCAGCAAATTCACACCCTGCCACGCTTACGCGTCTGGCAGCAACCTTACGGAGTGCAGTACATGCTAATCACCAGCAGGAAGACGGCCGCCGGTCTCAATGCCCCCGGCGCATCGAGTTCGCGCAGGCGTCCGGAGCCGTGCCGATCCTCATCGTCGCCCGGCGGCTGCTATCGCGCGGCGCAGCGTAGGCGACCGCCAGCCACGCCGGCCTATTACCAGGGACGGCCAGCGTGGTTCTGGCTGGAGCGTTTCCGCCGCAGTGACTCGCGAACCTGGCAGCTTCCCGACCTCGCCCCCGAACAAGTAGACGAGACAGACATCTACCGCCGCCAGTTCAAGCCGTCCCGGTGGCTCGTGCCATGACCATCATGAGCCGGCCAGTCCAGGCGAGCTCCGGCGGCACCGTGTCGCGCGTCGCCAAGTGGGGGCCGCTCGCCGTCATCTTGTGCGGCACCTTCGCCTACGTCCTTGACTTCTTCGTCGTCAACGTCGCGCTGCCCGACATCCAGCGCAGCCTGCCGGCCGGCCCGGATGCCATCGAGTGGGTGGTGGCCGGGTACGGGCTCACCAGCGCCGCGTTCCTCGTCTGCGGGGGACGGCTCGGCGACTACTACGGCCGGCGGCTGATGTTCTGCGTCGGGCTGGGGCTGTTCACGATCGCGTCGGCGCTGTGCGCCGCGGCGCCCGATGCGGGCTTCCTGGTCGCCGCCCGGCTTGCCCAGGGTTTCGCCGCGGCCATCATGGTCCCGAACGTCCTGTCCATCCTCGGCACCACCTACACCGGCCGGGACCGGGTGCGAGCCATCAGCGTCTACGGCATCGTGATGGGGGTGGCCGCGGTGGGCGGCCAGCTGCTCGGCGGCTTGCTGATCGACGCGAACGTGGCCGGTCTCGGCTGGCGCACGATTTTCTGGGTGAACGTCCCGGTTGGCATGGCTGCCCTGGTCGCCGCCCGCAGGCTGGTGCCCGCCTCCCGCGCGGAGCGCGTCGGCCGGCTCGATCTCGCCGGTGCCGCGCTGCTCATCGCGGCGCTCGTGGCGGTCCTGCTGCCGCTGCTCGACGGCCGCCAGCACGGCTGGCCGGCCTGGTCGTGGGCGTGCCTGGCTGCGGCTCCTTTCCTATTCGCGGCGTTCGCCGGGCACCTGCTGCGGACCCGTGCCCGCGGCGGGCAGCCGCTGCTCGACCCGGGCATCTTCGCGCTCCGCGCGGTCCGGTCCGGGCTGGCCTGCCAGGTGTTGTTCTGGTCCCAGCAAGCGGCGAGCTTCCTGCTGCTGGCGCTTTACCTGCAGGAGGGCCGCGGGGAGAGCCCGATCGCGTCGGGCGGGGTGTTCAGCGTGCTCGCGGCCGGATACCTGATCACGTCGCTGCGCGCGCCGAGCCTGACCGTCCGGTTCGGCCGCCGGGTGATCGCGACCGGTGCGGTGACCGCCGCC
>JASIGD010000266.1 GCA_030045295.1 Streptosporangiaceae bacterium | reverse complement strand
CGCCAGCGGCGCCAGATCCTTCAGCAGCCGCTCGACTATCGTCCAGCCGTCCAGATCCGGCGCCGCCGTCAGCTCCCGTACCAGTGCTGACCCTGGGACCGTCTGGCGCAGTGCGTCCAGCACCGCCAGCCAGAACCGCTGTGGGTCACGTTCGTCGCGCTCCACCGCTACCCACGCGGCGCGCTCGGCTAGGCCCGCCTGACCGATCCAGGACCGCAGAAGCACCGTCTTGCCGCTGCCCGCCGGCGCCGATACCGCCGTCACCCGAGCCGACCTCCCCAGGCGCTCCCATAGCCCTAGACGGGAAACAACTCCTCCCGCACCAGGACGAGCGACGCGGCGCGCAGCAGACTGCGAATTCTCGGCTAGCCGCATAGCCCACAATCGTATGAACCTTTCCCGTCGTGCTCCATCGGCAGATTGCTTTCACTTCAATCAGGCGGTTGCAGACGAGCGCGCGGAAGGTGCGAGCAGGCCAAGGGCGCGGGCGGACTCGACCGCTTCGGCCTGGCGCTCGAGCAGGTCCGGCACGGGATGGATCAGGAACTACAGAGGTCTCGCCAAACGCCGATGACGCCTTTATCGCCACCGTCCACCGGCTCGCCCTGGGCATGGTCTCGATTTGGATGGGAGACGCCGACCGCGCCTGGGAACTGCTCGTCGAGGCCGCCGGCGGGCCGAGGATGACGATAACCGCCCTAGCGCACCAGTGCGCTGAGGGGTACCAGGCGCTGCAGATCGTGAACCGGGGTGACCTGGCGCTCGCGGACTCGCTTGCGGGCAAGGCGGAGTCGACAGGGAGCTTACGATCTTGAGGATGCTGCCCGCTCCGGGCTCCCTGTGCGAGCTCGCGGCGGACCTGTTCGTCACGCCTAAGACCCTGAAGACCCATCTACGGGCCATCTACCGCAAACTCGGCGCCGAGTCAGGGAGGACGCGGTGATCCGCGGCCGTGAAGGTGGCCTGATCTAACCTTCCGCCAGCTGATGCTGCCCATCGCCCCGCTCCACGGACGGAAGCTGGGCCACGGCGTAATGATCGTTGGCTGACCGGCTAGCGGCAAACTAACGCCACGGTCCGTTCTGAAGAAGATCTTGATTTCCGAACGGACCATGGTTCCGGACTCTCCTGAATGCCAGGCTCGGACGTCTGCCAGTTCGTTTCCACGCTAACCAGGACCAGGCACAGCCCGCGCAACAGGTCGAGAACACCGATAGACGAGACTGATCGCGGATCCCACCGACTAGGGTGGGCTGCTCGATGCCGGGCTCCAGGTCCAGTCCCGCGAAGCTGGATTCGAGCCGCCCGGTCACGTGTCCGCGGACCGTAATCCGGCATCTGGTCGGTCCCAAGTGGCTTCCTTCGGGTGGTCCTGGCACTTCGCCGTCAACCCCGGGCGGACGACCTCCATGTGACCTGTTCCCACCGCTGTCGACGCCCGTGCCAAACTGGAAACCGGATTGTCGCCGCCGCTAGCCCGCAGACGGGAACTGCCGGTCCGCGGCGAGGATGGCGTGCGCCGCCTTTGAGGCCATTCGGCATGCTCTCCTTGCCGCTGACCGGCTTGTAGAGGTCCCGAAACCCGCGCTACCAGCCAAGATGCGGTCTATTCACCATCACATGGACTCCTGGTCCGGCTGGCCCATGGACATGGACTCCTGGTCCGGCTGGCCCATGGACTCCTGGTCTGGCTGGCCCATGGACATGGACTCCTGGTCCGGCTGGCCCATGGACTCCTGGTCCGGCTGGCCCATAGACATGGAATCTTCCTGCGGCTCGTCCGGCATAGACATGGATTCCTCGTGTGACATGCTGATCCCTTTCCTGTTTCTTACCTGCGTGTTCCTTCGATATGTCAGGCGTGTCTTGAAACCCGCCTGCCGGATAAGGAGCGATCATTGTGGGCTCAGGTCAGCTAGCCCGGAGAGGTCGACGCTGATGACGTCCATACGCCTGACCAGTACCATGAGCACGCTGCCGCAGGTCCGGCAGCGGACCACGGTGCCAGGAGCCTGCCGGAAGACGACGAGCTCAGCCACCGGCCTGCTGGCGCCGCAAGTTCCGCAGGTGCTGCTGGCGGCCGTCATCTCCGCGCCAAAGACCTCGATCAGCATGCCGCCGATCGCGTTACCGTCCACTGCGTCCATCAGTGCCTCCTGTCCCGCCGAACCGCTCGGTCTTCACCCGCTCTGGCGGGTAACCAAGCTCGACCAGCGCGGCCGCGGCGGTCTCGACGAAGCTGGTCGGGCCGCAGATATAGGCCAGCGGGTTAGCTTCGGCGGGCCAGGCGACCTCTGCAAGCAGGGCCGAGTCGATCCTGCCGGTGTGACCGGTCCATCCGGCCGGCTGGTTACGGGTCAGCGTGTACCCCACCTGCACCCCGTCGTGGTCCTGGCCGAGCTCGTCACGGTAGATCACGTCCTCCCAGCGACGGGAGGAATACAGTAGCCGCGTCGGCACGCCGCTGCCGGTGCGCAGGCGGTGCCGGAGGATGGACCGTAGCGGGACGATGCCCGATCCGCCGGCCAGCAGCATCAGCGGGCCGCCGTCGCCGGGCTCCCACACGAAATATCCGCCGACCGGGCCGCGCAGCTCCAGCAGATCCCCTGGGCGGAGTTCCCCGGTCAGATACGGCGAGACCTCGCCATCCTCGAGCCGCTCCACGGTGATGGTCACCGGCTCACTGGGCGCCGAGGCGATCGAGTACTCACGCTCGGCGGTGTAGCCGTCCTCGGCTGTCAGCCGCACGTCCAGGTGCTGCCCGGCGCGGTGGCCGGGCCAGTGCGGCGGGTCCAGCTCGATGGTGACCACCGACGTCGTCTCCCGGGTGATCGAGGCGACCGGGGCGGCCTGCCAGATCAGTCGCCCGCGTACCGCTGCTCTCGCCATGGGTCTCCGTAAATGTGATAGCCGTAGCTCTCCCAGAACCCCGGCTCATCGGTGTCGCGCAGGTCCAGGCCGCGGACCCACTTGGCGCTCTTCCAGAAGTACAAGTGCGGTACGAGCAGCCGGGCCGGTCCGCCGTGCTCGGCCTCCAGTGGGCCGTCGTCGTAGCCGAAGGCCACCCACGCCCGGCCGCCGGTGATGTCCTCAATTGGCAGGTTCGTGGTGTAGCCGCCGTCGCAGAATGCCATCACATACGGCGCGTCATATTCCGCCTTCCCCAGCAGAGTGCCCACCGATACCCCGCGCCACTGGGTGCCGAGCTTGGACCAGCGGGTCACGCAGTGGATGTCCGCAGTGATGGTCTCGGCCGGTAGCGCCTGGAATTCCTGCCAGGTCCAGGACTTCCTAGTCTGGCTACCCTGGGTGATGGAGAAGGTCCATTCCTCCAGCGGGGTGTGCGGTGTGGGACCGGCCGATAGCACCGGGAACCCTTCGGTCAGATGCTGGCCCGGCGGTAGGCGGCTTTCCTGCCCGGCCGGATCACGATACAGGCGGCGGAAGCCACGCGAGACAGGGCTCATGGCCGGTCCTTTCCATCAGCGGCCGTCCGGCGAGACACGGGTCTACCTTCGCCCTTCCTCCGCAAGCCCACATCGTCAAGACTGCTAGCGGCACTGTCCACCTCCAAACCAGCCGGCTCTTCTGAAGTGACGCAGCTGCGAATGGCTGCATTGGCTGCCGCCTTGTCATTCTTGGTACGGCGTGGTTCCACCGGTGCTGGCGTGGATGGTGGTTGCGCGGGTCTCGGTAACGACATCAGGTGACGTGGCGTGCGGAAGGTTCGGCGCGGGGGTCGGCGGCCGTTCCGCGTGCGGGTGGCCCCGGCTGGTTAGATGGCGTCGAAGGTCTGCGTGAGCGGGTAGGTGGCGACGAGCTTGCCGTTCTTCAGCACGTAGACCGGCGGCCGCGTCTTGCCGGTGAAGATGACCGTTAGCTCCGTGTAACGCCGGTCAGCCGGGTGGCCCTTCACCGTGGCGCTCCCCCACAGTACTTCTAGTGACGGGTAGTAGTGGAAGTGACCGTCGGCGCAGTCCGGCGTGCAATCGTTCTCCCAGAAGGTGCCGTAGCCGCTGGCCAGCCTCGGCGTCCAGCTCGTCCAGCGCAGGTCCTGCACGCCGATCCCGGCATCTGCACAAGCAATTATGAAGGTCGACGGCGCCACCACGGGTTTGAAGGCGCAGTCAAGCACGACGTACTTGGGAGTCGCGGCCGACGCGGCCTGCGTGCTCGCTGTGGCGTGCGTGGTGGCCGGGGTGCCGGAACTGGCAAGAGCCGCGTACCCGCCTCCTGCCACGATGATGCCGGCACATGCGAAGATCGCTACTGCGACACGCATTCTCGTCTTCATTTGCGTGCCTCCCGTTGAGTCCGGGCCGCTGTGGCGTCCCGGTCGGACGTTCGCGGTGACCGCTCCTGATCGCCAGGACGCTGGATCATGCGGGGTGGTTATGAGCTTAAGGCCTGCAATTCCAGATCAAACTCCCCTATTCGGAGGCGTGGTCAAGCGCATGGCCATTCGCCCGGCACCGAACGCCCGGCCAGCCCGCACCCTGCCCGCCAGCCGACGCGCGGCGCATCGTGGGCTAGGCGCTGCGGATCCGCGATGTCAGTGAAGCAGCTGGCTGCGGCTGCTGCGGAGCGAGGTGATCAGGCGGCCAGGACGAGGGTTTCACGGTAGCGCGCGTGGTGGATGCGTTCGTGTTCACGGCGCAGGTGGCAGGGCCAGATCTCCTGGAACCCGTGCGCCGGGATCGAGCTGGAGCCAGAAAATCCGGCCGAGGCGCAGCGGTCGACTCCGGCCGAGGCGGCCCGGTTCCTCGGCTACGTGGCGGATGACCCGATGGGCCTGATGTTCCAGGTCATGGTTCTGCGCGGCTGCCGCCGTGCCGAACTGTGCGGGATCCGGTGGCCCTTAGCTGATCGCGCCGTTTGAACGTCCTGCCGCGAAGCAGGGGGCGCAGGGCGCCGACTGGCGAGGCTGAGCCGGTCCTCGAGGCCGGCGTGACTGATGAGGACCGCGCCTTCATGGCGAAGAACGCTAAAGGCCCTGGCCGTCAGTTCGCGCAGGCCGAGGCGGGTGAGGATGAGACGCGGGCGAGCCTCCCGCCAGCTGATCCGGCCCAGGCAGCGATAGCCGGGGCGGTGCTGGCCGTCGCTGACGAGCTGGCCCAGTTGCGCCAGCTGCTCGCGGAAAGGCTGCGCTTACGGCGCCGGGCTGATGTAAGCGGCCTGGAGCATCATGACTGACCCGAACGAGACGTGGACCTGGTGGTCGGGGATCACCCAGGCGTACCGGGAGCACGCCGCCGCGGAGGCTGCCAAGGCCCCGGGCGATCAGGGCGATGAGGCCGAGGATCTCGAGGAGGATCCCGGCTGCGAGTAGCACGCCGTTGATGAAAGACCCGCCGCGCTTGGCCTGGGCGGGTGCCCTGTGCTGCGGGGCGCCTGTCGCGGTGTCCTGTTCGCCGTCACTTACGCCCCTGACCCCCCGTGGACGGCTGCTTAACACGCTGGGTAGGTTCGGGAGATGGTCTGGGACGTCGACGGCGTGCGTATTACGCGGGTGGTCGAGCACGTCATGCCCTTCGCCGTCGACTTCTTCGCGGAGGCGACCCGGGCCGACGTCGCCGCGGCGGCGCGGCTGCTGCCGGATTTCGTCGATGCTGGCGGCCGGTACCTGATGAGCTTTCACAGCTTTGTCGTCGAGGCCGGCGCGCGGCGGATCGTCGTGGACACGTGTACGGGCAACTCGAAGGAACGTCCGCTGATCCCGCAGTTCGATCATCAGCACCGGCCGTTCCTGGCGAACCTGACCGCGGCCGGATTCGCCCCTGAGACGATCGACACCGTCGTCTGCACGCACCTGCATGTCGATCACGTGGGCTGGAACACGCGGCTGGCCGGCGGGGCATGGGTTCCCACGTTCCCGCGCGCGCGGTACCTGTTCGGTGCCGCCGATGTGGAGCACTGGGCGCGATCGGAAGACCCGCTGCACGCGCCCGCGTTCGCGGACTCCGTCCAGCCTGTGATCGATGCCGGGCTCGCCGACGCCGTGGCAGCGGACACCGCCCTCGCGCCCGGCGTCCAGCTCAGGAGAACGCCGGGGCACACGCCGGGGCACATCAGCATATGGATCAGCGACCGCTGCGTGATCACCGGTGATGTCCTGCACCACCCGGTGCAGTGCCGTCATCCGGAGTGGACGGCGCGCGGAGACGCCGATCCCGACACGGCCCGGGCGACGCGACGCGGACTGCTGGCCGCCGCGGCGGCGGCGGATGCGCTCGTGCTCGGCACCCATTTCGCCGGAACCGGTGCCGGGCGCGTGCTGCCAGCCGACGACGGCTACCGGTTCGTCCCTGAACCCCGCTGACCTGTGCCGCCTGGCCGGGCCGGCCCGGAGGCGATCCCGGGCCGGGCCGGGCAGGGACGGCGCCGGCGCGACGCCGTCCCTGCCGCCGTTCTCGGGTGGCGGGTTGCCGGTGACACGACTTTCTGCTGGGGTGGTTGTCATGACCAGTGACCCCACCGCACAGACCACTCCGCCGGATCAGGACTGGGACTGGACCAGCGACGGCAAGTACTCCATCGACGAGCTGGCCCGCACGCACAAGACCGATGTCGCCACGCTGCTGTGGAAGACGCTCACGACCCACAGCCAGCCCGCCTTCAACACCTACGTGAACTCGGGCCGGTGGGGCGACCTGGTCCCCGCCGGGATCATCATCCGGTTCCCCGCCGGGCACTAACCCGCTCACCCGGCCCGTGCCGCCCCGGGGACATGCTCGCCGGGCGCGGCGCGAGCTTGCCGTGCAGTTGTGACGCGCGCACGTTCGCAGGCTGACCGGCGCAGCACCGCGCTCGGCGGAAGCCGCTGAGCAAAGCCGAGGAGACCGCAGCGGTGGCCGCTGCGCGAGCTCGCCGACGGCCGGGCTGACTATCTTGGTGAGCCGCCTCAGTGGTACCCGATCCCCGGCGCCGCTGTTCCCGGACACCGCCTGAGCGCGGCCTCCGTCTTTGACTTATCCGTATCAACCAAGATCATCTGATGCTCACCTGTGAGGCATCCCCGGCCGTTTCCCCCCAGGCCGGGGATGTTCCGGCGATCGGGCGTCCCCCGCATCCTCGCCGCCGGGCAGCTTGCCGAGCTCATCACTCGCAGTAACCCAAGGAGGATCAGTGACCGCCGCCATCATCATCGCCATCGTCGTCTACCTGTCGTTTCACACCGGCCATGCGTACGCCAGCTACCGGCATGGGCTCGCCAACGGCCACCGCGGCGTCAGCCTGTTCTGGAGCTCAGCCAGAGGGCCGTGGATCTCGGTGCCAGGCCCGTTCGACACGAGGATCGGGCACCGGCTCTGACCGCAGGCAAAGCGGCCCGCCAGGCGACCGGAGTGCCGAAGCCTGCGTAAGGAAGGCTGGATGACCTGATAAGGGCCGCCGCGATCTGCAGGGTCGTACATCATGTCGGCCATGGCAACCTGGGAGCACTCGGTCATCATCCCCAGTGGTCCTTGCATCTGTTCGCGGCAGCGAGCGGCTCGGTGCGGTCATCACGAGGTCGCGGTGCGGGGCCTGGCCAGCTGGATGGTTTCCAGGCGGTCCGCTAGCGGCTGGCAGCCTAGCCGCTGGGCGATGCCGCGGGCTTCGCCGATCGCGGCTGTCGCGGCTTCGGTGTCGCCGCGGGCGGCCAGGTGGGCGGCCTGGTCGAGCAGGCCGTGGGCGAGGTGGTACGGGGTGCTTAGCTCGCGCAGGCTGCTGATCGCCGCGGCGAAGGCCGCTGCGGCCTGCGGGTCATAGTCGCTGGCGGCAAGGCGGGCGCGGGATAGGTCGCGTTCGGCCCGTAGCATCGGAGCCAGGTACCCGGGCTGGTGGGCGTCGAGTAGGGCGAGCAGTTCGCCGGTGGCGGCGGTGTCGCCCAGCTCGAAGGCAGCGCGTGCGGCCAGCGACCATGCCCAGGAGGTGAAGTCGGAGCTGATCCCCTCGGTGTCAGTATGAGCTAGCACCGCTCGGGCGTGATGCAGCGCATCTGGCGGCTGGCGGCGGGCGGCGGCGGTGAAGGCCTCCACGATGCCGATCATTACCTTGTCCTGGGGGTCTTCACTGGACCGCAAGTCCCGCAGTCCTGCCAGCAGCGTCTCGGCCGTCTCCGCATCGCCGCGCAGAGCCGCCAGCCAGCCCCGCTCACAGGCGAAATACTCGATGTCCGCCAGCCCGTCGGAATCCACCGCCTGGGTGAGCT
>JASIGD010000005.1 GCA_030045295.1 Streptosporangiaceae bacterium | reverse complement strand
GGCCGGCGCCGGTGGTAGGACAGCGCTCCGGCCGTGTACAGCAGCCCGCCCGCCAGCATCAGCACGCCCGCCGCCGCCCCGGCACGGGTCCACAGGTCCGGCAGCCCGAGAACGGCGACCCAGCCTAGCCCGACGAACGTCGCACCGGCCAGGCGCTCTGGTGCGCTCATCCAGGACAGCCGGACCGCGGCCGCGGCCGCGGTCAGCGCCCACATCATGATCAGGCAGGCCACCCGGAAGGTGCCGGATGTCGCCAGCAGGAATGCCGGGGTGGCGGTGCCGGCGATGAGCAGGAAGATCATCGCGTGGTCCAGCCGCTGCAGTCGCCGGTTCCAGCCAGCGCTCCAGGTGCCGCGGTGGTACAGCGCGCTGATCCCGAACATGGCGCTCACGCTGGCCGCATAGATGGCCAGAGCCGTGATCCGCACCGCGCCGTGCGCGCGGGCCACCAGCAGCGTGCCCAGTACCAGCGACGCCTCGAACCACACCAGGTGCATCCAGCCGCGCAGCGCCGGCTTGACGTAGTAGATGCCGCGGCGGCTGTCATACAGCGCGCCCGCCGGCGGCGGGGAAGGAACCGCCGGCACGGGATCCATAGCCGCCACCTTCGACCTCCGCTCCCACGCCGGATCTCGATGACCTTCAGCGCCAGCGAGACGTCCGCCCACCCAGTGTCGCGCACCACCGGCCGCCGGCCGCTGCCCGGTGCAAACTCCTTGCCGGTGCGCTGGCACAGGTGCTCGTGGCAATGACCATGTTAGGCCTGGGTCTTGGCCAGGGCCTGGTCGAAGTCGGCGATCAGGTCCTGCTTTGCCTCGATGCCGCAGCTGACCCTGATCAGGTCGGCGGTGATGCCGAGCCGGTCCCGGTCCTCGGGGCTCATCCCGGCGTGTGAGGTGGTGGCCGGACGGGTGATCAGCGTCTCCACGCCGCCTAGGCTCGGCGCCAGGTACGGCAGCTGCACCGCATCCAGGAGGGCCTGCGCGGCGGCCTCGCCGCCGCGCAGGCGCAGACTCAGCATGCCGCCGAAGCCGGACAGCAGCCGTGCGGCGTGCCTGTGATCCGGGTGGGAGGAAAGCCCGGGGTAGTTGACGGCGGCGACTGCCGGGTGTTCGGCGAGGAAGCCGGCCAGCGCGGCCGCGTTGTCGTTCTGGGCGCGGACCCGCAGGGCCAGTGTCTTGATGCCGCGGGCGAGCAGGAAGCCGGTGTGCGGGTCCAGGCTGCCGCCGTACAGGTTGAGCGTCCTGCGGACCCGGTCGATCCGGTCCGCGTTGCCCATAACGGCCCCGGCTACCAGGTCGGAATGCCCTCCCAGGTACTTGGTGGCGCTGTGCAGGCACAGGTCGAACCCGGCCCGCAACGGACGGAAGTTCACCGGGGTCGCGAACGTGTTGTCGATCACCGTGAGCAGGCCCTCCCGGCGGGCGAAGTCCGCGATCTGGCGCAGCAGCCCGACCCGCATCAGCGGGTTGGTGATCGTCTCGACCAGGAACGCCCTGGTCTGCGGGGTGCGCGCGGCGGCCCAGGACTCCGGGCGGTGCACGTCGACGAAGCTGTACCGCCAGCCGAGGTCCTCGGCGCGCTGGGTGAGGAAGTCATGGCTGCCGCCGTACAGGCAGTCGCTGGCCAGCAGGTGATCCCCGGCGCGCAGCACGCTCAGCAGCGTGGTCGTCACCGCCGCCATGCCCGACGCGGTCGCCACCGCCGCCTGCGCGCCCTCCAGGGCGGCGAGCTTGTCGTGCAGGTACTGCTGAGACGGTGTGGAGCTCAGCCGGATGTACGGGATGTCGTGATACCCGGTTCCCGGCTCGACCGAGTACACCGTTCCCTGGTAGATCGGGTAAACCACCGAGCCCTCGGGTCCCGGCCGCCGTTCCCCGCCGTGCACCGCCACGGTCTCCATCGACTCGTCCTGAGCGTGCATAAGGAACCTCCCGTCGCGTACCGGCCAGTGACGCCGAGCAGTCATGCGATTCGTGTTACCGGACCATGGTCTCCCGGTGGGGACGGCGATCATAGAGCCAACGGCACACGGTCGGCGTCCCGATGCCCCAGCCGGCCGAGACGCCGCGCGCTGGACATACGCGAAGGCTTCGACCCGACCCGGCACTACCCTCTGCCTTAATCCCTTGCCCTGATCCTGACTGAGCCAGTGCTCCGGACGCATCCGGAAGGCCACGTTCTCTCGCCCGGGGTCCGGGTTGTCGGCGACGTACCGGTTACCGCCCGCCGTACCCAGATAGCGGCGCGCCATCGCCAACCGCTCGGCGGGACCGAGTTCCTCCTCGCCGACGACCGGCCCCTCGACGCTGACGTACCGGTACGGCGGGCTGTCGTCCTGCACGCACAGGCCGAACCGTCCAGCGGCGCGGATCGCCGCGGCCTTGCGCGACCGGCGGCCAGTCAGCACCGTCAGCAGCCCGCTCGGCTGGTAGCTGTACCACACCGGCACCGCCAGCGTTTGCCCTGCGGTGCCTATTGCCGCGCTTAGCACGCCGACATGCACGCCGGCCAGGAACTCGTCGCGCTCGGCAGCGCTCATCGCAACCCACATGACGGCTTCATACCAGACCGGCGCCGCGTCGGGTGCAGGGGTTCGGCACGGAGCGCGACGTTGCTCGCGGCCCGGGGCGGCTTCCCCGGCTGCTAAGGCTGGCCGGTCAGGTCGGCGAGTTGGCGGGCGAGTCTGGACTTCCCGGCAGCGCCGCGGCCGAGGATAACTACCCGTCTCATGCGCCCATCATGCCGGGGACTTTGTGGTTTGGAGCGGGGGAAGCGTCGTGCAGCTGTGCGACCGCGCCCGGACTCATTCTCCAGCGATTTGTACGTCCCGGCGTGGAAGATCAATGGCTCCAGCTGGGGACGGTGCGCCAGCGCGACGACGTCACCCAGGACGATCAGGTGATCACCGGCGCGGTACAACTGCCGCAGCCGGCACTCGAACGACGCCGCGGCGCCGGCCAGCACCGGGCAGCTGGTTACGCCTGGTTCGAGGGGCACTCCGTCGAACATCGCCGAGCCGGCCGGGCGGTGCCGGCTAGCGAACCAGCGAGAGACATCCTGCTGTCCTGCGGAGAGCACGTTTACGGCGAATGCCCCGGCCCGCTCGATCAGGCCCATGGCGCGGCTGGTCTCGTTGAGGCAGACCAGCACCAGCATCGGGTCCAGCGACGCCGACGAGAAGGAGTTGACCGTCAGGCCGTGCATGGTGCCGTCGCTCGAGGCCACGGTGACGACCGTGACTCCGGTCGGGAACGAGCCCATCGCCTTGCGGAAGGCGCTTGCGTCGACGGTCGGCGCGGTCTGCGAATCCGTGGTCATGGCCTTGCGGGTCGTGTCAGAGGGTCAGCTGGCCGCCCGCGAGGTAGCGGGCGATCGGGGCCGCGGCGGCGGCCCGGGACGGCGGGTGGAAGGCCAGGGCGCGGATGGCGCCGAGCAAGTAGGCGATCTCGGACGACTCGATGAATGACATGCCGCCCAGGGCCGCGGCGGCCGCCATGGCGGCGCGCTCTATGGCCCGCTCGGTCGCGAACCGCGCGTAGAGCGCCCGCGCGAGCAGGGCATCGTTATCGCCGGCGGTCACGCCGGTGGCCACCTGCTCCAGAGCCGCGGCGGCGGCCTCCAGCTCGATGGCCAGGCCAGCGCGGTCCTCATCCGAGCCTCGCCCGCGGGCGACGGCGCGCGCGGCGAGGTTCGTGGCGGCGCCGAGGTAGGACGCCGAGACCAGCAGCTCGAACCAGACGAACCCGCGCGCCTGGATCGGATCCATCGACTCACCATCTTGCGGGTAGAAGATCAGCGCCTCCGGAACGAACACCTCGGTGAGCGTGACTTGGTCGCTTTCCGCGCCGGCCAAGGCGATGGTCTGCCAGAACGGCGCGCGCTCGATGCCCGCTGACTCCGCCGGGATCAGCACGACCGCCAGCCGGACCGTCCCGGTGGCGGGGTCGTCGACTGCGACGCTGGCGCTCATCAGGTTCATCGACCAGGTGAGGCTGCACGGCTTCTTCACGCCGCTGACGATGATGCCGCCCTCGGCCGGCATGCCCCGCATGGTGGGCGTCAGGATGTGCTGACCCGGCTTGCCCTCGGCGAAGCCGGAGCTGAGCAGCCATGAGTTCTCCGCGATCGCCACGAGCATCGCCCACTCGAACCCGTTGCCGGCCGCGGTCAGCTCGACCAGCGAGGCAACGGAGAAGTGGTGCATGGTCGTGGCTACGGCAAGCGATGGTGATCGGCTGCCCACCGCCCGCTGGATGCGCACCGCGTCCAGCAAACTGGCTCCCTTGCCCTCGTACTCGGCGGGCACCAGCAGGGCTGGGCCGCCCAGCTCGCGGAATTTAGCCAGCGCACCGCTCCCGGGCTTCTCCAGCTCCAGCAGCGGAACCTCGCTGAGGTACTTGTCCAGCCCCGGGATGTAGCTGTCCAGGGTGTCCCGCTCGGTGCGCAGTAGGTTCATGACCCGCTCCGCTCTGGGACCGCCACCTCAGAGGCGACGAGCTCGGCACGGCCGACCAGCCCGCGCACGATCGAGACGATATTGTCGACCAGCGTCCGCACCGCGATCGGCTCCAGGGCATCGGCCAGGCTCGGGATGCCCATGTCCAGCCTGGCGGAGAACATGATCTCGCTGCCTTGGGCGGCATCGGCGCACCGCCATGAGCCGTCGAAGACGGCGACGTCGCCCTCGAGCTGATGGAACCTGATGCTCAGGGCGCCGGGGTCGAAATTGTCCTGCTCGGTCCAGCGCAGCAGGCCCGCGCGGAAGGTGACCTCCCAGGCCGACACGGTGCGGTTCTCGGATACCTCGGTGGTGGCGACGGTCTTTACCGCGCCGCAGAGTTCCGGATACCGCTCGAAGTCGGCGAGCGCCGCGTATACCTCGCTCGCTGGCTTGTGCGGCACATGTAGCCGGAGGTGAACGGTACGCATTTGGATCTCCTGGAGGACAGTAGCTGGGCAGGAACGGACGTCAGGCGGCGGCCCGGACGACACGGCAGATATGCCTGGCGGCCGACGTCAGAGCGCGTGCGAGCCAGTTGAGGTCTGCGGCGTCGAGGATCGCTGGCGGGGTCAGGCGCAGCACGTTGCTGGAGTTGAGCGAGTAGGACGAGATGACGTGCTGGTCCAGCAACCCGATCAGGAACTCGGCGGCGGCGTCAGGCGAAACGAAGTCGATGCCGATGAGCAGGCCCTGGCCGCGCACTTCGGTGACCAGGTTCGGGCAGTAGGCCATGACGGCGTCGGCGGCGAGGCCGCGGATCTGGGAGCCCAGTTCGCGGGCGCGTTCGAGCAGGCCTTCGGACTTGATGACGCCGATCGTCGCGGTGACCGCGGCGGCTGCGAGCGGGCTCCCGGCGAACGTGGAGGAGTGCAGCAGCGGGTCGGCGTTCAGCGGTGCGAACAGCTGCGCGGACGCGACGACGCCGCCGACGGGCATTACGCCGCCGCCGAGGATCTTGCCCGTCAGCAGCACGTCCGGGGTGACACCGGCCAGGTCAGCGCCCCACCAGGCGCCCAGCCGGCCCATGCCGGACTGGATCTCATCACAGATCATCACCGCGCCGACCTCGGTGCACGCCTTCCGGACCTGCCGCAGGTAACCGCCAGGCGGCAGCCGGACACCCCCCTCGGCCTGGACGGGCTCCAGCAGCACGACCGACCGGGCCGTCAGCGCGGCCCGCAGCGCGGCGGCATCGCCGAACGGGACAAAGTCGACCATCGGCAGCAGCGGGCCGAACGGGTCGCGGTACTGCGCCCGCCCGGTCACCGACAGCGCGCCGAGCGTCTTGCCGTGGAATCCGCCGTGCATCGCGATCACGTGACGCTTGCCGGCCAGCCGCGCCAGCTTCAGCCCGAGCTCGGTCGCCTCGGCTCCCGAGTTCGTCAAGAAGACGTAATCAAGGCCGGCCGGGGTGATGCCGGCCAGATCCGCGGCCGCCGCTGCCAGCTCGGGGTTGAGGAACAGCCTGGTGGCGAGGGGGTTACGCCCCAGCTGTTCGCGGACCGCCGCGACCACGGCCGGGTGGCAGTGACCGAGCAGGAAGACGCCGAAACCCCCGCAGTCAAGGTAGGTGTGCCCGTCGCTGCCCCGCACCTTCGACCCAGCCGCAGCCACCTCGACCGGCGCCGCGACCAGCCGTGCCAGGCTGGCCAGGGAGGTACTCACGTGCCTGGTGTAGCGATCGAGCACGCGATCCCGGCTGGCCGGCGCGGTCACCTCAGGCCGCCCGTCCGGTCGGTGGCTGGGCGTAGCCATTCTGAGCAGCCCAGTACTGCAGGCTGTTCCGCAGCGACTCGCGCTGGTCGGGCAGCGGCCTGGCGCCGAGCGCAACAAGCTGGTCCAGGCTGCTGGGCTTGGCCTGGCCGGACTGCAGGTAGGTCGTGAAGAATTCCAGCATCCGCAGCACGTTCCGGCGAATCCTGGTCGGCAGTGCCTCCAGGAAGACCGGGCCGATCAGCCGGTCGAACATCTCCGGGGGCACGAACCGCGGCACGTCGATGCTTACGCCCAGGCCGCGTGCCAGCTCGACGGCAACCGCGACGCCCTCGTCCAGGCGGAGCGCTTTGTCGCCGGCGCTGATCCAGAATTCGCCCTCGCTGACCTGGTTCTCGACAACGCAGGCGATGGCATCGGCCACGACGTCGGCGGGCACGAAGTCGATCGGCCAGCCGGGGTCGAACGGGATCATCGGAACGATACCCGCGAACATGCCGGCCGCGACCTGGTACAGGCCCCGGAACGCGGCGATTTCCCCGGTGGCGGAGTCGCCGATAACGACCGATGGGCGAAGGATGACGTGTGGCACGTCGCTGGACCGCACGACTTGTTCGGCTGCCGACTTCGACGCGGCATAGCCGATGGCGGTACGGCCGCGGTCACCATCCACCGTGGTGTGCACGAACGCGGTGCTGACGTGGTATAGCACGGCCTTCGCCGCCGCGGCGAAGGCGGCCACGTGCTCCGTCCCTGCGACGTTCGTCGCCTCCAGGCTGCCGTCAGTACGGTTGAAATCCGTGACCGCCGCACAGTGGATGACCACCTCAACCCTGGCCGCCAGCTCCGCGTAGGTCTGCTCGCCCAGCCCGAACATCGGTTCGGCAATGTCGCCCGGCACGGTAGTCACATTCGGCCCGCAGACCGGCGACCGATGCACCAAGCACACGACGTCAAGGTCACGAATCCGCCGGAGCAGAGCGCGCCCGACGACGCCCGACGCACCGGTCAGCAGAACGGCGCGCCGTCCGGCGTCCGGCCCCCCGCCGACGCTCTGCGGCCCGGCAATCTGAACAGGCATTTGATACCCCCAAGTCTTAACTGAATGGTCCTCAGGCGGCGCGCCGCTCGAGTAGCGTTCGCAGCCGTTCCCCTTGACGGGAAAGCCATCGTCAACACCCCCGTATCCGTCACCCGATCCGGTGACCCACGCGTTCCCAGCCTGGGTTCACCTGGACCGGTCTTGCCCGCGCTCCGATCCGCAGCAACCCGGCGCGGCCAGCGGCCAGCTCGGCTGACCGGGCATGAGGCCCTCAGTCACCCAGCTGGCACTTCCGGCGCCAGCTCCCCGGCACTTAACGATCGGCGAACCAGCGTCAGCCGAGCGGCGCGGCGCGCCGACCTCTACCTGGCCGGAGGCATCGATTCCCGGCCCTGATACCGTCGCGGCGGAAATATTGCCCTGCGGACCGTGCGGTCACCCGGCGGCGCGCGCCCAGGCGTTCTTGAGGGCGAGGATCTCAGCGGCGCTGTTCTCCCGGGCGATATACGGGATGTCCAGTGCGTAGCGCATCTGCTCGCGCGGGATCCGGCGGTGCACCTCGGCGACGTCGTCAAGGATCGCGCGGTACAGTTCCGTCCCCGCCATGCAGAAGACGTCGATCAGCACCGGCCGGCCGGCGGCTGCGAAGATGTGCGCGTCGTCCAGGTCGCACCTGCCCCACCAGGGCGTCGATGCTCGGTACTGCGCGTCGATCATCCGCGCGGCCCGGCGGACCTCCGCGAACTCCGGATCGCCCGCCCGGGCCCGCCACTGCCCGGCGAACTGCCCGGTGACCGGGTGGTCCACCGGCGCGACGAACTCCAAGAAGACCACCGAGCCGCCGCCCTCCAGGCCGGCCGCCAGCTCGATCTCCGGTAGCCACCGGTTCCCGGCGCACGCGCGGCACAGATCCACGAATGCCCAGTACGCCGGGTCGAACGGGCATACCCTCGCGGCGAAGGCGCCGTCTGGGGACCTCAGCGCCACCGCCCAGTCGCCCACCCCGCAGGGCACCCAGCCCCTTATAGCCAGCTCGGCTAGCACCTGGCGATGCGACAGCGACTCCCAGGGCAGGCCGGGAACCGGAGCAACCGCTGCGCTCGGTTCAGCCACGGCGGCAGCCTAACTGCGCGCCACCGGATGATGCACCAGATTTACCCTCCAGCGACCCATGCGGGCCGGTACGCGCCTTCGCCTCGTGCCTCGGCGTCTTCGTCCTCGCGCACGAGCTCGCCATGGTCACCTGCCATCGCAAGATCGTTTGAGAAGGGCATACTGATGACTAATCCGACGTGCGTCGGGGAGCTTCCGGACCCGGGGAATCGGGTGCACCACGTGGTCGGCAAGGAGGCCGGATGTCGGCAGACCCGCCCAGCTCACCCGAGCTGCGCGCGTCCGACGCGGACCGCGACCAGGTCATCGAACTGCTGCGCGCCGCCGTCGCCGACGGCCGGCTCGACCAGGCCGAGTTCGACGAGCGGCTGGACGCGGCGTTGGCCGCCCGCACCATCGGCGCGCTGGCTCCGCTCACCGCCGATCTGGTCGCGGCGCCAGGCGGCGGCACGCTCACACTCCCGCTCGCCATGACCCCGGCCAAGCCGGCCGCCGAACTGCTCACCATCAACGAGCGGCACGGCTCAGTGCGCCGCGACGGCCGGTGGACGCTGCCGCACCGGCTGGCACTGCGCACCGTCTGGTGCGACGTGCTGCTGGACCTGACCAGCGCGGTCCGCAGCGGACCCGAGCTGGTAATCGAGTTGCGGGTGCGCGGCGGCAACGTGGAACTGGTCCTCGCGCCGGGCATGGTGGTGGACGCCAACGAACTGTCGGTGCGGCACACGAAGCTGGCGATCAGCAGGGACGCAGGCGACAACACACCGGAAACGCTGTGCGTCCGCCTAGTAGGCCGGATGCGGCACGGCCGGATCGACACCCGGTGGCTCGCGCCGCGCCGGTAACCCGTTAGGACCCGCATACCGCAGTATCCACGCCCTGACATGTCGCGCGTAGTGCGGGCGCGCCGCCGCGCTACGCCTTATGTTGGCCTAGCTGCTGGCAGCGACCTCCTGCAGTTGGCTGCTGGAGCCGTTGAAGGTGTCCTGGTCGCCGGGGAATGCGCCGACCGAGGCGTACTGCCAGAACGTGTAGGTGCTCCAGCCGGCTGGCAGCGTGCCCGCGGTGGTCTGGTAACTGGCGATCCATAGCGGGTCCTGGTCGGCGAATCCGCCGTAGTTGCCGGTGCATTTCGCCCACCAGGCGGTGGTGGTGTAGATCACCGGCCAGACGGAGGTGAGGGCTTGATAGGTGTCGTTAAAGCTGGCGATCCACGACACCATGGCGCTTTGGCTGAGCCCGTAGCATTCGGCGCCGTAGGGGTTGTACTCGATGTCCAGTGCCCCGGGCAGGGTCCGGCCATCTGCAGTCCAGCCGCCGCCGTTGGCGACGAAGTAGCTGGCCTGCGCCGCGCCGCTGGACTGGTTGGGCAGCGCGAAGTGGTAGGCGCCGCGGATCAGCCCGGCCTGGTACGCGCCGTCGTACTGGGCGGCGAAGTCGGGATTGACGAACCCGGTGCCCTCGCTTGCCTTGACGTAGGCGAACTGGACCCCGGCGGAGGCGGCCGCGCTCCAGTTGATGCTGGGCTGATGGTCGCTGACATCGAGGCCGAGCACCGCGGGCTGGGCGGCCGCGGGACCGATGCCTGGCTGGCCGGCCGCCAAGACGGCGATCACGCCGCAGCCGGCGGCGATCGCAACCACGCGTCGCGCGTGCCGGGCACCAGAACGGCACCGCATGAGCACTGACCGGATCAACGAACCCCCCCTTTCCGACTGCGCCTCTTGCCGGGAGATCTTCGACGGCCCCGAGCATCGCGCCACCCTCGCTACCCGAGAGCGAGCTTTGTCAACACTGGCCGAAATATCCTCCGGAGCAGGATGTGGGACTTTCCCGGAGCCATCAAACGAGCGCGAGAATTTCGTTATGGTTTCCGGTAACAGGTCTCGGTCAAGCGGTGGTGCCGTTCGGCGGCCGAATGGCATATTTGCGTCCGCCTAAGCTGTGCGGGAAATTCCGCATGGCCGATAGCCGCCGGACGGCAGCGGTAATTTCGTTAGCAGGTCCTTGAGAGATCGCGGTTCAAATCGCTACACGTCTGATTGGTATGTGCCTCGTTGGATTGCCGGGTTCTCCGTCCTATTTAGACATCCCCAACCGAACATGTCAAGGTGCGCCGTGACTGCTGGGACCCGTAAAGGTCGCCTGGCGCGTTCGCCTTGGCCTTGGGGCTCAGAGCTGCAGTGACTGGCGGGACTGCTTTCCTCACAGGCTCGGCGAGATATTCGTGCGCTGGGAAGCGGCTTATGATATCCTTGGTGCGGCCGGGAGGGATTTGAGTGACGTTTCTGACCGATAAGACAGCGGCACCCGTGAACTCAGACCTGGGCGCCCAGGGAACCGTTGGAATACAGCTGAATTCCGTCCAGGCCGCGATCCGGCGCGGCAATGGTAATTGCGCTGGCCCTTATCTGTGCGGACGCGCAGCCGGGTCCCGCTCAGCCTTGACCGCGGGATTCGCGGGCTGCGGCCCCGTGCCTTCAATACCGGCTTGCGCTGCCTCAGTCGGCCGGTAGACTCAGGCCTTTTCCATCTTGGTTATGCTTCGCGGACCTGCAGTACGTGGGTGGCCTTGGCGGGCTGACCGGCGCGCCGGGGTCGGAAGATCCCGACCCACCCGAAGCCCGGCCTCGCCACCGCTGAGCGTGAGTTGAGCGTCCCGGAGCGTCGCTGGGCGCGCAGCGTTCCCCCCGTTGCAGAGGCCCTCTTCCGCTACCGGGAGATGACTGGCGGCCGGCAGCCTTGACTCTCACCTTGGGGGAGCCCGCACACTCATCTTGCCGGGCCGGATCGGCCCGGCGACGAGGGAGTCAGCGTGAAAGAAATCAGCATCGGAGAGTTCGCACGACGGTCCCGCCTGTCACTGAAGGCACTCCGCCTCTACGACGAACGCGGGGTGCTGGTGCCGTCGCGCGTCGATCAAGCGTCTGGCTATCGCTACTACGAACCAGCCCAGCTCGACCAGGCACGCCTTGTCGTGATGCTGCGCCAGTTGCAGTTGCCGCTCGCGGCGGTCAAGGAGCTGCTCGCGTGCGATCCGGCCGATGCGGCGACACGCATCGCTGAGCACTGGCGCGACGCCGAAGCGGCACACGACGCGCGGCGCGATCTAGCCGATTACCTCGTCAACCGGTTGCGCGGAAAGAGGTCCGTGATGTACGAAGTCGCCACTCAAGAGATGCCCGAGCGGAGCCTGCTCTGCCTGAAGCGCAACGTCGACGAGCAGGGCGTCTGGGCGCTCGGCAAGGAGTTCATAGGGATCTTCCGCGAGCGCCCGCTCCCGAGGATGCAAGGACGAGAAGGCGCTTGGTTTTTGATCTACTGGGGCTTTCCGAGCGCCGACAGCGATGGCCTGGTCGAATGCTGCAGGCCGGTTCCCGAGGCGGAAGCTAGCGCTCTTGCGGAGCGCTATCCCGAGCTGACCTTGCGGACCGAGCCCGCGCACCGTGAGGCGTTCGTCGCGTTGGGTCCCGCCACCGGAGTGACCGCCGTCCAGTGGCAGCTCGCGTTCGAGGCGCTGCTGGCTTGGAAGGAGGAGCAGGGTATCGAGGATGAGCGTCTTACCCTCACGCCCGACGACCTCGGCCTGCGGCTCACCTATCTCGCGACCGGACCCGCCGCTGCGACGAGCGGCCCCGACTGCGACCTCGCCGCCCCGTTCGCGTAGAGCGATGATCGAAGCCCACGGGCTGGTCAAGCGCTACGGCTCAACCATGGTCGTCAGCGACCTGTTCTTCTGCATCCGGCCCGGCCTGGTCACCGGTTTCCTCGGCTGACGCGATCAGCGTTGCCTTTCTTCGGAGGGGGCGCCGGCCACCAGGTCCCGCAGCCGGTTCCAGCGCTCCTGGTGACGCTGATCGTAGCGGCGCGCGGCCCGGCCGGCCCGCCGCGGCCGGCTGGCGTAGCGGTGCGCCGCCCACCATGAGCCCGGTTTGGCCAGCCTGATGGCGCCGACGAGGGCGACGACGCCGATGAACACACCGATGACGCCGGTCACGATCTTTCCCTTGAGCAGGCATATCACGCAGAGCAGGAGGGTGACCGCGAGGACGGAGACCGACGACCACCATGCCGCCGTCCCGGCGCGGCCAGTCACGAAGCTGGCCCCGCCGATAAGCGTTCCGGTAATTACCAGGACGCAGAAGATCGCGTCGACCGACTTCCGGCCCTCGCGGGTCCAGTAGACATCATCCAGGTGCAGCCACAGCGCGAATTCATCGACGGTCAGGCCAACGCCGACACCGAAGACCGCCGCGGCCGCATCCAGCGCGGCACCCCTGGGCATCGCCGACACCAGGACGATGCCCGTGCCAATGATGATCAAGATGCCGAAAACCTGATGATGAATGTGAGTGCCCGCAATCCGGACATTGCCCAATCCCGCCCCGGCGCCGCTGCCCGACCGGATCAGCCTGGTCACAGTCCTCGCGGTCAGGAAGGTAACCAGGATCGCCAGGAACATCCACATCATCGGCCGCAGCGAAGGCCCGCCAGAACCGACCGTGATCTTCACCCCGGACGCGAGCGAGGAAACGGTACTGGCAGCGTCGACTCCCACGGCACCCTCCTGCGCCTACCGTCCGACGCCTGGAGTCTACGCAGCAGAATCAGGCAGCATTCAGGACTGGACTCATACTCACATCGGAGAAGAGTGAGACCTTATGAACCCTGCGAGTCGGCAAAGCCCGTGAGGCTATGTTCTGGTAGCCGCGCCGGACCGTGCTGCCAGCTCAGTCGGCTCCCGGCCGTGGTCCTCATTCTTACTGCCCTGCAGCCGTGGCGCAGTCCCGAACCTCGACAGCATTCGGGTCCCCCAATGTGGTGCGCCCGCCGCGAGCGGACCGCAGGTCTGGATCACCAGCCCATCAAGCGGCGGCAACAAAGGCTGCACGCCCATCCGGCAACGCGGCGTAATGCGCCGTGCTCAGGCGCTTGCCTGAGGCGGAGTCATGGCGTTCCCGGGCCGGCGTTCCCGAACGGGCTCGGCGCGGTGAACTCGACCCGGAAGATCGCCTGGCCCTGAACCGGCCCGGAGACCGCCCTGGCCGGGCGGATCTGAGCATCGGCCCCGCCCAGGATGGCCCACAGGGCGCCTGCGTAGGCAGCTGTATCCCCGTGGGCGGCCGGGATGTTCTCGGCCAGATCGGCGAAGCGGAGCAGGACGCCGGGACTAGCGCCCGGGCCCAGGTTCCCGAATCGCACGATGTCGATCGGCTCGTGCCGAGCCAGGGACGTGAGCGCGCGCAACAGCCGCGAGTCGACCTGGCCGGCCATCAGCTGGCTCCTGGCGGTGGCCGACACCGTGACCCGGGAATCATGCAGCAGTGAGGCACCCGATGTCTGACGGCTGGCCAACCCAGCGTTGAACGCGGCCTGATACGCCGCTGCGCCGTGCGGCGCGACCGCCCGGACGGTAATCGCGCCGGCCCCGGAGCCGAAGGACGCCAGGACGGCTGGCGCCCAGGCTGTGGCGAGGCTGCTGCCGAACAGCTCACGTACCGTGGCCGTCTCGACGACCAAGACCGACGGCGCCGGATCTGGCGTCGTCGGCTCGAGCACCACCAGCTTGCTGGCGGGGAAGCCGTCCGCCCGGAGCGCGGCGCACATCACGGCGTCGCAGGACACGGTGACATCCGGGCTGACCTGCTCGGCAACCCATGCGGCAGCCTGCGCGCGGACAGCCCCAGGCGAGAGGGAGAAACGGTATACCGCGACGGCGGCCAGCGACCCGATGACCGCGACGACCAGGCCAAGCGCGATCAGGCGAGCCCGGGTCCGGCGCCGTGGCTTGTCCGGCCTTGACCGGACCGCGCGCTCGGGTCCAGCGGAGGCCCGAGCCTTGACAGCCGGCTCGGCCCAAACGGCGGGCGGGGGCTTGACAGCGGAGCCGAGCCACCTGGCGACGTGCGCCTCGGGGACTGGCCCGGCCATGAACTCCGGTACCGCGGTCGGCCCGGCCTGGACAGCGGCGTTGCGCTTCCCGCCGGTGCTATCGGCCGGGGAGCTCGGACTTGCCGGACCCGCTTCCTGGCTGACCGCCGGATCCGGCCGACGCGGGCGCTCGGACGGGTCGGGCGTCCGGTCCCGGGCCGCGCGCTCGTGAGCGCGCTCGGCCGTCACCGCCTCTTGCATGCGCTGCCGCAATTCTTCCGGCAGCATCAGCGCAAGGGGCGAAACAGGCTTAACCCGGGCCGCGCCCGGAACGCGCTGGGGCAGTTCCGCGCTGCGGTCTGTGCCTGCCATAGGGGTCACCCCCCGACCAGCGCGCGACCGGGCGAGATGGCCGCGCCTTGAACCGGCACCGTATCTGGCGCGAGAGGCTCGGCCCGCTGCTGAATCACTGACCCGCGGTCCATCGACGGCACCTGCCTGAGATCAGGGCCTGCCGGGGTGCCTCGCCAGAGATGTGGCGGGCGCCGTACCGCTGACCCAGTGTGCTGGAGATGCCACCGAACCCATCACTACCGTCCGAAATTTCGGCACCGTAACCAGACTGTAACCTCCCGGTCCCTCCTCAGGAGCCTGTTTCGGAAACTCGCGGCGACAAGTCCCTTGTCGCCGCGAGGCAGCCAGGACGATCCGGGAGGCGGACCATTTCCCGCACAGCCGGAACCGTGAGTTCGTCGCCGGGTTAAAAGCTCTTCTCTGCCATCGCGGCCGGTCAGCGCGAAGTTAGGCGGTTCAGCTATCCGCGGACCCGGTAGATGAGTGTACGAGGACAATCGTCGGGGTCTCACCGGCCAACGTCATCAGCGCTTCGTCTTGGGACGGTTCCACCGACTCCGCTAGGGTACGCGCCCGCTGGCGCGCGCAGGCGACCCCCGGGTGTTAGGAACTCTAACCGCCAGCGTTCTTCCGTGGTTCTGGGCAGGTCGTACAGCATCGTCCAGCCGTGTTCGCGCTCTGGGCCGACGTTCCAGGCTTGTCCGCCCAGGGCAGTCCGCGCGGTTGCGAGGTCACCTTCTTCGATGACCAAGGTCGGCAGGTCTGTCGGCCTGTCCGTGAGAGACCGTGAAGGTCTTTGGCTGACCACCTGATCGGGCACGAGCTTCTGATTGTGCAGCGATAACCGGTTCGCGATGATGACCATAACGGACCGCCGACGCTGCAACACCGGCGCTCATCCTCGGTCGTGGGCAAGCAGTCTGTGCTGAGCCACTGCCAGCCCGGCTGGTTTCACCTGCGCCACCTGTGCCGAATAGAGGTTCACGTGCGGATTGACCATCTCATCTACGCCGCCCCCGGCCTCGCAATGGCGGTAGCCGACGTGGAGGAACGCTTCGGTGTGCGGGCGCAAGCCGGCGGCAGGCACACCGGTCTCGGCACGCACAACGCGCTCCTCGCGCTTGGCCCCTTGACATATCTGGAGATCATCGCTCCTGATCCCGAACAGCCGGGTCCGTCCATGCCAGTTCCCTTCGGCGTCGACCGTGTTACCCGCGGCGGGCTGGTCGGCTGGGCGCTGGCATGTCACGACATCGACGGGACGGTTGCTAAGGCTCGCAGCCACGGCTACGACCCGGGCAAGGTGATCGACGGGCAGCGCGTCGGGCCGACGGGGACGGTGCTGCGGTGGCGCGCGGCAGGCAGCATGCTGGCCGACACCCTGATCCCGTTCCTCATCTGCTGGGGCGACACTGAACATCCAGCAAGAACTGCACCACCTGGGCTCATCTTGGAGTCGGTCCAGATCGAACACCCCGATCCTGCATCTGTCACACCGATGCTCGCGGCCATCGGCGCCGACGTCGCGGTCAAGGCAGCGACCGCTCCTGCGCTCGTGGCGCACCTGCGCGGCCCGAATGGTAGCAAGGTGCTGCGATGATGTCCTTCCTCGGGAAATAAGGCCGGAGCGGTTTTACCGCTACGGCTCAAGTTGGTCCTTACTACATGACCTGCGGTTATGCTCGTTGTCTCGGTCGGCGGCTGCGTTGCGTCCCACAAATGTCCCACGGTGCGAGGATCGGCCTCAAGCCGCCGCGGCGGGAGTCGATTCCTTTATGACCAGCTTGGAAGGTTCTTACTAGGGTGGGTGAGCGGGCAGGCTAGATGCCGTTCGGGAAATGGTCGGGAAACAGGTAGGCGGCTAGGGCGAGCACGATAAACAGCGGTGCCGGATTACCGAAAATCCCGCCTGCGTTCCCGATGGCTACGATCGTGGCGTCCTTGGCGGGCAGGTAGATGGCGGTAGACCCATAGCCGAAGATGGCGCCGTCGTGGCCGAGGAACCCGTTGAAGCTGGCGATCCCCAGTCCGTAGCGGATAGTGAGTTGTGAAGTCTGCGCCAGCACTTTCGTCTCCAGTCGGCGGGCCTGGGTAGCAGGCGTCAGGAGCGTGCCGGCCGCCAGGGCCTTCACCCATACCTTGAGGTCGAGGAGGGTGGAGATCATGGCACCTGCCCCGCCGGGCACGGCAGGGTTGCTGTCGGTGTAGTCCTCGATTGAGGCGGCCTCCACGAGGTAGCCCCGGCTGTAGGGGGCAGGCATGGCCGCGGTGGCCGGGTAGCTGGTCTGGCCCAGGCCCAGCGGCCGGGTTATCCGTTCCGCGATCAGCTGTGTCAGTGGCATGCCGCTGACCTTCTCAGCGATAGCACCAAGTAGGTAGTAGCCGCTGTTGTCATAAGCGATGTCGGTGCCGGGCGGGAACAGGGGCTTGTTCTGCTGGATGATCGTCACGAGTTCCAGGAGCGAGAATGGCAGCTGCGGGTTTGCCACGTAGGCCGCGACGAAATCGGCATCGTCGACGTAGTCGTAGATGCCTGATGTCATGGCGAGCAGCTGGTCAATGGTTATCTGATCGCCGTAGGGAATGCCGGATACGTACCTGTCGAGGGGATCGTTGAGGCTAATGCGGTTTTCGTCCACAAGCTGGAGAATCGCAGTGGCGGTGAAGGTCTTGGTGATACTGGCAATGCGGAAATGATCGTCCAGCTGCAGTGGCGCGGCCGTGGACAGATCACTAACTCCGAGGGCTTGGACGTAGCTGCCGCGGCCAGGAATCCAGACACCGACGTTGATGCCAGGCAGGTTGGCGGCCCCACTTCCGCTGGCGACGATCGCCTGAAGGACGCGGATGGTCGCCGGGCTGAAAGCCCCGTCGGCGTCTGCTTGCCGCTCGTCAGCTACCTGGCTGGCCGAGGCCGCCGCGGGATCGAGGACGGCGGCGCCCAGGCCAGCGACGACAGCGCCCCCGAGTACGCTTCGTCGGCTGAGGGATTGTGCACCTGGTGCCGCACCAAGAGCACGCTTGCGGTTGCCGGATCCATGAGTCTTTGCTGATCGGTCCCTCCCGGTTGACTTGACCATCGTGATCCATCCCTCCTCGTCGTGAGCGGCCTACTTTCAAGGGCGTGCTCATCTACCCCATAGACATCCCTCTGGGGACAGATGTGTTTATTTGACGATACATGTGCCGTATCCACCGCCCAGGTCCCGCGTGACGAGTTTGGAAGGTTGAGCGCACCACGAGGTCATGGGCTTTGACGTGGGACTTCGGGTGGCCAGCGGTAGCCGTAGTTGACCGGTGGTCGCCCTGGCTAATGGCACGCTGATGGCACAGCCGCCCTGGGTGGTTCCCGGGTTCCTGCACCCCAGTAGAACGGCCCAGACGTGGAAGTGACCTTGATGTCCCAGCCGCTGCGCCTGAGCCGCTGCTCGAGGTCCGGCGGGCGGTGAGCGACTTTCACGAGCCGGTAGGACGTCCCGTCGTCGAGCCGTCGCTGGATTGTCGAAGACGATGGGCCTTCCACGAGTTCAGCCGGAGTGCGGTAGCCGTCATCAACGAAGAACACGCGGCCGCCTTCCCGCAGGCAGTCAGCCACCAGCGACCAGAAGGACTCAAACCGTTCCAGCGGCACGTGCGAGAGCCAGAAGCCGAAGAAAACCACGTCATACCGGCGGTCAGGCACCCAGGTGAACAGATCAGCCTGAACCAAGCGCACCCGCTGATCGTTAACCCGGGCCGCCGCCAGCCGCAGCATTTCCGGAGACGCGTCCACGGCCGTAACGTCGGTCGCGTGCCGAAGAAGCCGCCCGGTCCATACCCCTGGACCGCAGGCCAGTTCGAGCACGCTTCCAGTCGGCCGGAACGCCTCAAGCGCCTCGGCCAGCTCGTCGCCGCCAGGCAGATCCAGGCCCTGGTCCAGATAATCCGGAGCGAGGGCACGGTAGTAGGTGACCTGCTCATGAAGGAGCCAGCTGAGTTCCCCACCGCCGGTCGAGCCCATGGCCTCCGTCCTTCGGTTGGGCCCGGGAAGCAGCGACTGACCGTTCGCCGCCGTCGTGTGTGGAACGTATGTGGCACGGCGAGCCAGATCTGCGGCCGGCCGCTGCGTCTCTCAGCACCGGTTGACAAACTGAAAAGACGGTGCCGGACAGGGCGCTCCGTACCGGGCAGGCTGCTGATCGTTTATCAGGCGGTCCCCCAGACTTGGACCATGCGCGGCAATGCCACGAGGGTGGCGGGGTCCTGGGCGAACGCGTGCATGTCGGCGATGATCGCGTCGATCTCCTGACCGGTGGCCAGGCCGTGGCGCAGCACGGCGGGCCGGATCCGTTCCATGGTCACCGCCTGCAGGTGCTTGTGCGGGCCGCTGGCCAGCACGGGCTGGAACACGGTCCAGCCAACCGCGCCCAGGCCGGCCGCAAGCGCCATCGCGGGCAGGCGGCGGCCCAGGTCAGCGTCTCCGCCGCCGCGACGGACCGCCTCGGTGTACAACTCCGCGTACCGGGCGTGGGCCGGATCGTGCGGGTGGCAGTAAGAGCCGGACATGTCGATGCTCTCCACCGCGATCCGCCCGCCGGGCTGGGCTAGCTGCCTTATCCGGGCCAGCACACTGTCCGGCTCGGCGACGTGGGAGAGCAGGAACCGGCAGTAGACCAGGTCGAACGGCCCGCCGTCGAACACCCGCGCGTCGGCGACGTGATACTCGACGTTCCCGGCGCCGGCGTCCGTGGCGTCCTGGCGGGCCAGCTCAATGATCTGCGGATCGACGTCGACCCCGGTGACCGATCCGCCCGGGCCGACGATCCGGGCCATGTCCAGCACCACGTTGCCGCCGCCGCAGCCCAGATCCAGGCAGCGATCCCCGCTGCGCAAACCGGCCTGTTCCAGCAGTCGCAGCGTGGTGGGCCGCATCATCTCCGCGAGCAGGTCCAGCCGTTGCTTGCCCTGCTCGCCGCCGGTAATCGCGTACGACCCACCCAGTGGGTCCGAAACGGCGGCCATAGTGGCTCCCTTCCTGCTCGCCCGGGACCGCTGACCGCCCGGTCACGCCGGTTCAGCCGATAACCGGTCCTCTGACGCTCCTCTGACCCAGGACACACCCGGTGCTCTCGACCGCGCAACACCTCGCTGAGGCGTGCGGCCATCTCCGGCGACCCCTGCACGCTGATCTTCAGCGAACGCCACCCCGGTCTGGGTGCATGTCAGCCTGTCGCATAAAGAGCCGCAAGGCATATTTGACCCCATATTTGGGATTCTTGCTCCCAAGCAGTCCCGGATCTTCGGTGCTGGAGCTTTGAGCATGGGTTGTACGACACGCTGATGTATGGAAGCCGCATGGATCGCGCGGTTCAGCGCATGGAGTTCGTAAAGATCGAAAGTACTCCTTCCTGTCCGGCGTTTAGCAGGTAGCGGCTGCCCGTCGAGGGCAGCCCTGGCAGAAGGAGCACGCAAACAAGTGCCTGGAATCGTTGTAAGCGTCGATGGCTCAGCTGAGTCGCAGCATGCACTCGAGTGGGCAGTGACGCACGCAGCGCTCGAGCACGCCCCGCTGACGGTCCTGGCCGTACACCGGGTCGCAGCAAGCGCATGGACTGGCAGCCCGATCATCTACCCCGAGGAGGACCGGCCCGAAGCACAGAGAGTCCTGCACGCAGCCGAAGAGGCGGTCGCCAAGGCCATCAGCAAGCTCGGCGATGCCCGGCCCAGCTCGGTCACGGTGCGCGGGTCTATCGGCCAGTCGGGGCATGCACTCACCGAGGCCTCGCATGACGCCGACATGGTTGTCGTCGGAGCGCGCGGCGGCTTCGCCCGGCTGATGCCGGGGTCGGTAAGCGCTCAAGTCGAGCATCACGCAGCATGCCCGGTGGTCGTCATCCCGGGCCAGCGGTAGCCGCTCGGCTACGTGCGTTTGGCGAGAGAGACCAAAGAACAGCCGCGGGCCTACCGGTCGGCAGGCCCGCGGCTGCGCCTCAGCCGTCGCTGCGCCACAGCCCTCGCAACGACTTTTTGACAGATCCGTAGCAGGCACATCGTCCAGGATCGGCCAGTGACGGCCGTAAGGCGCCGATCGTTTGCAGGCCCTGATCTGCGCTTTCCTGGTGGAGCGGGCAACGGGAATCGAACCCGCATGACCAGCTCGTTCCAAACGGCGGCTGCCCTCCATAACTGAGCATTCTGCGCATTACGTACTGCTTTTATTTAGTGCATGACACAAACCACCATGTCCCACAGTTCAGGCGCCGGCTTGGGGAGCGGCTCACCTGATCGTACTGGTCACACTTGCCGCGTGGGGCCGACGTCAGGCCGAGCGCCACATATCGATTCGCAAATGGAAATGCTTCCCAGAACGACATCGTGCCGTCGTCAGTGCTGGTCAGCAGCTTGCCGTCAGGCCCGGCATCCGTGGTGAGAGGCCGCGCTCCTTATTGCCGGCCAGGCTTGCCTTGCCGTCTGTGCGTAGGTGTGGTATAGGCATCTGCCGATGGCTGACGTAGTGTTATGCCATCCTCACGGTGGGGAGGGATGGGGATGGATCCGATCACGCTCATTGTGACTGCCCTGACGGCAGGTGCTGCCCTCGGCATATCGGACACCGCGTCGTCGGCGATCAAGGACGCATACGCCGGGTTGAAGGCGCTGGTGACGAAACGGCTTGGCGGCAGGCCGAACGCCGAGTTGGTGTTGGCCAAGCATGAACAGGCCCCCGAGACCTGGCGTGCCCCGCTCATGGCCGAGCTCGACGAGGCCGGAGCCGGCCATGACGCCGACCTGGTGACAGCGGCCGAAGCGCTGATGCACCTGGTCGATCAGGCCGGGGCGCGGGCGGGGAAGTACACGGTCGATGTGCGGGGCGCGCAGGGTGTGCAGATCGGCGACCGCAACACACAGCACAACGTGTTCGGCACTCCGCCAGGGGTGGCGTAGGGCCTCCGGACAGCGAGTCTTCTCCTAACTGACTTACGGAGGCTCCAGTGAACGCTGATCCAGATCCTGGCGTGGCACCGGTCCAAGTGCAGGGAGGTGATGGCGGCTCGCCTCGTGTCGATGCGCATGGGGCCGTAGGCGTGCAGGTGGGACAGGACAACACCCAGATTATCTACGTCTACCAGGGGACGTATTCCGATGGGGTCGCGGCGCCGCCGCTGGTGAGCGTCTCGGGGAAAGTCGATTCTCCCTACCGCGGCCTGAGCGCGTTCGAGGAGCAGGACGCGCCGTTCTTCTTCGGCCGTCGAACGGCCGTCGCGGACGTACTGAAACGAATGTCGTTGTGCGCGCAAGGGACCGGGCTCCTGGTGGTGTCCGGGGTTTCGGGAGCAGGGAAGTCTTCGTTGCTGCGTGCTGGAGTGCTGCCGCAGATCCGCGGCGCGGGGCTGGAGGGGGCGCCCGAGGCGGCGTCGTGGCCGCGCCTGCTGTTCACACCGGGACCCGCGCCGTTGGATGTGCTGGCCGTGCAGGTTGCGCACCTGGCGGGAATCAACGCGGACGCGGTACGCAGCGGGCTGGACGAAAATCCCGGTAGGTTCGCCCTGACTGCGCGCCAGGCTGCCCTGGCGCAGCTGGGCGGGTCGCCCGGGGAACCGGTCGGCCTGCCGCCAGGCCCGCCGCGTAAGCGACGGCTATTGCTGGTAGTGGACCAGTTCGAGCAGGTGTTTACCCAGTGCCAAGACGAGGAGCAGCGGCAGGCCTTCATCACGGCGCTGTGCGCCGCGGCCAGAGACGGCATGGAACAGGATCCAGCGGCCCTGATAGTGCTCGGGGTACGCGCCGATTTCGAGGCCCGCTGCGCCGATTACCCGCAACTAGCTGCCGCGATCCAAGACCGCTACCTGGTGACGTCGATGTCCGAACTGGAACTTCGGATGGCCATCACCGAGCCCGCGAAAAAAGCAGGCTCGAGCGTCGACGAGGACCTGGTCGAGGTCCTACTGGAGGAAGTGAGCACACGGCGGCCGGGTTCGTCAGGCGCCATCTCGCGCCGCACTTCAGTGTATGGCGCGGGAATACTGCCATTGCTTTCACATGCCCTTGACCAGGCCTGGCGAAGCCGCGCCGGGCATGCTCTGACCGTCGCCGACTATGAGCGGACCGGCGGCATCGAAGGCGCCGTCGCGGCCAGCGCGCAACACGCCTATGACAGTCTCACGCCCGCTCAGC